>CACZQE010000001.1 GCA_902783205.1 uncultured Lachnospiraceae bacterium
CATGAATCTGAAAGATGCTGACATGACAATGCTTCTGATTCATGAAGAGCATGCCATCGGAGCTTATTTTGAAGGCGCAACAGATGACCTTCCCATAACGCCCGATATCAGATGGGAGTCTTCCAATCCGTCAATCTTTACCGTGAAGACGACCAGCCCGGACCACGGGAAAGCCGTGCTGACCGGTGTGGGCCCCGGCAGGGCGCTGCTGACTGTTGATGCGGGTATCTACGGCAAGAGGTTTATATGGATCTCCGTGTATAAGTTTGGCATATCTTATATCTACCTTGGAGATGATGTGGTCGTTGAGACTTACGACGGCCAGGCCCATAAGCCTGAAGTAATTGATGTCTATGGAGACACAGTCACCGAGACAGGAAGATGGGGTCTGAAGGAGGGAGAGGATTACAGACTCTCGTACGAAGATAACGTGAAATGCGGTAAAGGCCGTGTTATCTTAGAAGGAATTAATGATTTCGCCGGCCAGAGGGAGAGCTGGTTTGTGATCAGGCCGGCAAAGGCTAAGATTAATAAGGTCGAGGCAAAGGAAAACAGCATGACGGTCTCCTTCGAGTCTCAGAAGGACAGCGGCATCAGCGGCTATCTGCTTACTTATAAAGAGACAGATTCAGGAAAGACTCAGACCATGAAGGTGGACCCCTCAAAGACCTCTGTAGAGATCAAAGATCTGACAGAAGGCAAGACCTATGAGGTCAGCCTCAAGGCCTATGTCACTGTAGAGGAAGATGATTTCCTGCTGATCAACCGCAAGACATTTGAAGAGCGTATGCCGGCCGAAGAACCTGTCGATTACTTCGGAGAAGAAAGTGACAAGGTGGTTTCTGACGAAATCCCCGGAAAGGCAGATGTCGGGCCATCGGACGGCAATGCTGCCGATCCTGATTCCGTAGCCGGAACCGAGAAGGCTATTAAGGAGATCAGCAGCGACAAAGACCTGGCAGACGCCAGCTTCTGTCCTCTCCGCCTGGCCTCCAAGAAAGTGGCTAACACCAAGATCCAGGTCGGCTGGCAGAAAGTGACCGGCGCAGACGGTTACATTCTCTACGGAAACCGCTGCGGATCCGCCTATAAGATGCAGCGGCTGAAAGACTTTGACGGGACAAAGAATTCGTGGACTTATACAGGCCTCAAAAAGGGTGTCTACTATAAGTTTATGATCGTTGCTTTCAAGATAGAAAACCATGAGAGGAAGGTCATTGCCAGGTCGATAACGATCCACTCGGCTACCAGCGGCGGCAAGAACGGCAACCATAAGTCGGTCAAGCTCAATAAGACCAAGATCAGTCTGAAAGTGGGCAAGACTTATAAGCTGAAAGCCACAGCCGTACCGGCAAGCAAGAAAAAGAAACCCAAGAAACATGTGGGCGTCAGGTATGAATCATCGAATCCGGCCATTGCCACTGTCAGCAGTTCCGGTAAGATTACTGCCAAAGCCAAGGGAACCTGTACCATTTACGCATACGCCCAGAAGGGTGTTTATAAATCAGCCAAGGTCACTGTTAAATAAAAGACCAGAGGAGTTCATATGATTTTTTACTTTTCCGGAACCGGAAACTCCCTGCATGTGGCAGAAGCTTTGCGGGAAGATGAGAAAGAGAAAATTGTCGATATAGCAAAAGTACAGCAGAAGGGAAAATACGGCTTCCACATCAGAAAAGGGGAAGCGGTCGGTCTGGTATGCCCGGTCTATTATTCGGGCATACCCAGGATCATGCTGGAATTCATCCGCCATGTCAGGCTCAAGGATGATTACGGATACATTTACCTTGTCCTGACCCACGGCGGCGGCCCCGGCGGGGCTGCCTACATGACCTGGCGCGAACTGAAAAAGAGAGGCTATCATCTGTCTGCCTGCTTCGATATCAGGATGCCCAGAAACTACATCTTTATCAGAGATGCCATGGATCCCGAAGAAGAGGATCAGCGGATCCGGGATGCGGAACCGGTCATCTGCGACATACGGGAAGCGGTGATCAGGCGGGAGACCACACCCATGACTTTCGGTCCGGGAAGCAGGCTCTGTGCCTGGACCATGTATCCCTTATGCGAAATGTACATGCCGGTCAGGAAGTTCTACACGGATGACCGCTGCATCGGATGCGGCGTCTGCGCTTCCAGATGCCCGGAAAAATGTATCGAAATGATCGACGGCCGGCCTGTCTGGACAAAAAAGCGTTGTATCCGCTGCATGTCCTGCCTCAGGTGTAATGCCATTCAGTACGGAAATGTTATAAAAGACCGGAGAAGATACCGGTATCATGCCGTGGGAGAGCATGCCGGCTGCAGCTGAACATGAAACTCTTATGAAAAGACAAAAAAATAATGGAAGGTACAGGGCTTGAACCTGCGACCCCTCGCACGTCAAGCGAGTGCTCTCCCACTGAGCTAACCTTCCATTAAGTGTATTCTACCATTATCAGGCGCTTTGTCAAGTATCCCGTGACAGAGCGCCTTTTTGTGTTTTATATGAGACGGATCCTAATTATCATCTCCGAATCCGAAGGAGAAGGAGGATTCCTCCTCGTTCTCTCTGCGAGCTTCCAGCATCTTCTCCAGCTGTATCACGATCGCTACTACAATCTTCTCATACTCGGGTCTGTAGAGATCGATGCAGAACTTATCATGGATGGAGACGATTTTCTTCCCGACCGTGGCAATGGGATTGCCTGCCTGGTCCATAAGATTGAAATTCAGTCCGACAAAATTACCCCGGAGCTGCCATCCTAATCCCTCGATATTGGTAACGTCTTTCACAAGGTGAAAGAGTTCGTTGGACATGGTGAAGGATGTGCCGTCAGCCATAGTTACAAAATGCTTCTCATGAAGGCTGATCGGTTTTTTCTCCAGGTGGGCAATGACATTCCCGGAAGCATCCATGATATCGGTTTTACCTTTTAAGGTGAAAACACTGGACTTGGTGTAATACTTTACTTTATCATTTTCGTCCGTGATGTTGATCTTCTGATGAAGGTCCCCAAGCTTCAGTGCGGTGTAAAGTGTATAAGCCGGCTCGCCAAAGTCCACTACATTTTTTGAGACGTTTTCTTTGCCGGATTCATGATAATTCTGTGCTTTTGAAAGTGTTTCGGCGCCTTTTTTTAATTTTGAAAATAAACCCATAATGTCCCTCCTGTCGTTCTTAAGATGAAAATATGTTTTTTTTGTTTTGTAAAAAATAGATTTACAGCCGGTCAGTCTATTTCCAGCAGAAGCGGTGTGTGATCCTGTCGGGGACCGGAGTCAAGCATTTCGGATCTTCTGATCCGTGAACTGATCCTGTCGCTGACCAGGAAATAATCGATCCTCCATCCGCTGTTGTTGATCTTGCTGGTCTTTACCCGCTGGGCCCACCAGGAATAAACACCCTCCACATCTCCGTGAATATGGCGGAAAGTATCGGTAAAGCCCGCAGAGAGAAGATTGGTAAAACCTTCTCTTTCTTCGTCCGTAAATCCGGCTGACCGGTGGTTGTTCTCGGGGTGAGCCAGATCGATCTCCTTGTGGGCTACATTGTAGTCGCCGCAGGAGATGACCGGCTTGATCTTATCAAGGGAGCTGAGATAATCGGCATACTTTCTGTCCCAGATCTGCCGCTCCTCAAGTCTCCTTAAACCATCGCCCGCATTGGGTGTGTAAACCAGGTTAAAGAAAAAGTCGGGAAGCTCCAGAGTGATCATGCGGCCTTCACTGTCCATGGGCTCGGGTGCCTCGATGGCAGGAAAATCAGCCTTCAGGTCAAGACCTTTTCTGTAGAGGGCCATGGTCCCGGCATAGCCTTTTCTGGCGGGTTCCCTTGAACTTATAAAAACATAGTCATAGTCCGGGAAAAACTCTGAAAGAGCCGCAGCCTGCTTTTTGGTCATACCTTTCTCGGGCAGCTTGGTCTCCTGGAGAGCGATGATATCCGCATCTTCCCGGGCAATTGTATCAAGTACGGTACGCGACAATGCCGCCCTGGGGCTGGTCCCTGTCAGGGCAGCATTTAAAGAATCGATATTCCATGAAATAAACTTCAAAATGTATCCTCCCGGTATTTATCATCTTTTGTGATTTTACAACTTTTATCTGCCTTTATCATATCACAGATGAGCCAAAAGGAAAAATTTTTAATTTAAACATCTATATCAAAACCGTTCCCGCAAGAGGTTCAGTCATCAATTTCTGCTTCGTGCTCGATGATCCGGCCGTCTTTCTTTGCGATGGTGTAGCTGTACTCTTTATTTCCAACGTGGAATTCCACATCAAAC
>CACZQE010000002.1 GCA_902783205.1 uncultured Lachnospiraceae bacterium
GTCTCCCACATCCTCATTTTCAGTATCGATATCGGCCTCCTCAAAAAGCACGTCTTCCATCCGGTTAAAAACCAGCCTGGTATTGGACGAGTCCGCATATACATACATTTCCGTCCGGTTGCAGGTGGACAGAAGCACACATTCCAGTATTTCCAGGCAGTCCGTAGCCTTTCTCATGATCTCGTCCTGCTGCTCTCTGGAAAAAGAAAACTTTTCCCGGATATTCAGTGGAACTCTTTTATGTGTAATGCTGATTACCTGAATGCCCATTACTCTTCTGCCTTTCTGAACTCATGAGAAAATGTCTTGTCATACAGCCTGGACAGTTCGTATTCATCTCCAAGGAAATCTCCCACTACAGTCAGGGCTGTCTTGGTGATACCGGCTTCTTTAACCTTCTGGGCAATATTTGTCAGATTTCCTATAACAATTTTCTGGTCTTCCCAGGATGCCTTGTAGACGACTGCCACCGGCGTATCCTCCCGGTACTCTTTCCTGAGAGTCTCAGAGAGTTCGTCGATCATTCCCACACTGAGGAAAATGATCATGGTGGAGTTATGCTTTGCCAGATCGACAAGCTTTTCCTTGGGCGGCATGGGCGTACGGCCCTCCATCCTTGTAAGGATCACTGTCTGGGAAACGCCGGGCAGTGTATACTCCTTCTGGAGCGCTGCCGCTGTGGCAAGGAAGGAGCTGACTCCAGGAATAACCTCATGGGCGATACCCAGGCGGTCCAGCTCATCCATCTGTTCTCTGTGCGCGCCGAAAATAGCCGGATCTCCGGTGTGAACTCTTGCCACATCCAGTCCCTTGGCGTCCGCCTCTTTCATGACCTCGATCACCTGTTCCAGTGTCATGGTTGCGCTGTTATAGATTTTGGCTCCTTCTTTTGCTCCGGCAAGGACCTCTTTATTGACCAGAGATCCTGCATATATGATTACATCCGCCTGATCGATCAGTCTTTTTCCCTTTAATGTCAGAAGTTCCGGATCTCCGGGGCCTGCTCCGATAAAATGTACCATTTTTTAATCCTTTTCCTTTCCCGGCAGCCGCCGGCTGCCGATGCCTTTTCCGTATTTAATCTATTGCATAATGACTTTAATAGTCTTATTAATGTCTTCTTCACTGTGAGCGTCGGACACAAACATAGCCTCAAACTGGGACGGTGCCACATAGATCCCGCTCTCCAGCATATAGCCGAAATAGTCCGCATAAGCATCTGTATCCGAGGAGGTTGCTCCCGCGTAATCTTTCACTTCCCTGTCCGTAAAGAATGCGCTCAGAAGAGAACCGATCTGGTTGACGCAGATCTTTCTTCCCTTTTCTGCCGCGCTTGCACGGAAAGCTTCCGCAAGTCTCTGTCCCTTCTCCCCGATCCTATTATAAATGTCCGGATCATCCATAAGGAGCTTCAGTGTGGCGATACCTGCTGTCGTGGCAATGGGATTGCCCGAGAGGGTTCCTGCCTGATAGACTTTTCCTTCTGGGGCTACATTCCGCATGATCTCGTCCTTTCCCCCGTAAACCGCCATGGGCATGCCGCCTCCCACGATCTTTCCGAGAGCTGTCATGTCGGGATCGATGCCATAATATGCCTGGGCGCCGCCCAGTCCCAGACGGAAGCCGGTGATCACCTCGTCAAAAATAAGCACCGATCCGTTGTCTGCCGTAATATCCCTCAAGAATTGAAGGAATCCTTCTTCCGGAAGCACAACGCCCATGTTGGCCGCTACCGGCTCCACGATCACTGCCGCGATCTGGTCCTTGTTGTTCTCGAACAGTTCCCTCACCGAATCTCTGTCATTGAAAAGAGCCACCAGGGTCTGGGCTGCATAGGAAGCAGGAACACCGCTGCTGTCCGGCACGGACTGGGTCAGCGCCGCAGAACCCGCCTGCACAAGGAGTCCGTCACTGTGTCCGTGATAACATCCCTTAAACTTGATCACCTTATCTCTGCCCGTATAGCCTCTGGCTGCCCGGATGGCGCTCATGGTCGCCTCCGTTCCGGAGTTGACCAGGCGCATACGCTGCATGGAAGGAATACATGTCCTGATCATGGATGCCAGCTGACTCTCCTTCTTTGTCGGTGCGCCGAAAGTCAGGCCGTCACAGCAGGCTTTCTGTACTGCCTCCACCACCTGCGGGTGGGCGTGGCCCAGGATGCCCGGTCCCCATGAGCATACATAGTCAATCAGCTCATTACCGTCCACATCATAGACTTTCGATCCACTGGCGTGATCGATAAACAAAGGATTTCTGCCCACAGAACCGAAAGCACGCACCGGAGAATTGACTCCGCCGGGCATCAGGGTCAGGGCCTCTTTATATAATTCTTCAGATCTGGAAATATTCATACTTTTCCTCCTTCTGTATCACTTACCGGTCCAGATTGTACACCAAATGATATTATAACATGAAACATATTTGTACAAAAGATAGATTTATTAAAATGCCAACAACAATTTACTGTTATATGCTGTATAATTTTGTTTGCTTAAAACCTGAAACTCCACCTGATTTTTGATTTTTCCATGCAATTTGTACAGATTAAGCCGACATGAAAACTTTTGCTCCTGTAAATCGGGCTTTTATGACAATTTTTTATCCTTCTGCCTCTTATCTTTGCATTTCTCCGTATTTACTTTATTGCGCGGCCTGAATTCCCGTGCTATGATTATTTTGAATCTTTAAGAAAGTACTGATAAAAGCGGAGGGCAGATTGAATGAATACAGCTTATTTTTATCTGACACCGGAGGGAAAAGCCCTGGCCTTAAGGCTCAGCGCCGGCCATCCCGGCGACCTGTACGGAAAAGACAACTTCAGGGAGAATCTCCGGACAGCCTTCTCCCGCTATGAGAATCTGATATGTATTATGGCAACAGGGATCGTAGTCCGGATCCTGGCCCCGCTCCTGGTACACAAAAGCAGTGACCCGGCTGTGGTCGTCATGGATCAGAAGGGCAGGCATGCCATCAGCCTCCTGTCCGGCCACCTGGGCGGCGCCAATGATCTGGCCCGGGAAATGGCCTTTCTTGCAGGCGGAGAGCCGGTGATCACTACGGCTACCGATGTTGCGGGCCTCCTCTCCTTTGATACTTTTGCCAAGTCCCATCAGATGGCCATAGAAAACATCCGGGAGCTCAAGCACGTGAGCGGAGCTCTTCTCTCGGGAAAACCGATCCTTGTCGTTACAGACTGTCATTTCCCGGAAGTTGAAGACCTGGTCAGCCGGAAACTGGCCTCCAAAGTGTCTGTAAGTGACTATGTAAGCAATAATTCAGACCGGCCGTCCGGACAGACGGATACAAAAAAAGAGCCGGAAGCAAAGCTTCCGACTGTGATCATCGACGAATCTCTGTATGCTGATGGCTTGCCTGGGGAAGGGTCTGAAATTCTGGTTCTGAGACCCAGGACAATATGCGCCGGTATCGGGTGCAAGCGGGGCATGGATGGAGAATCCATCATAGAAGCTCTGTCCGCCGTCCTGAAGGAAACAGGCCTTGCCCCCCGGAGTCTGGAGTGGATCAGCACCATCCCCTTAAAAGCGGATGAACCCGGTATCCATGCAGCTTCTGCTTATTTTGAAACGCCCCTCAAGGTCATCTCTACAGAGGAAATCGAGAAACTCGACATTTCCTCCCTGGGAATCGCACCTTCGGATTTTGTTGCTCAGCAAACCGGCGTACTTTCCGTCTCCGCCGCCAGTTCTTTCCTGGCTGCCGAAAAAGGACTTCTCCTCCGCGACAAGGTAAAGTTCAAAGGGGTCACCATAGCCCTGTCAAAGCATCTCAAGTACTCTTGAAAAAGAGAGCTGCCCGCCGAAAAGGTCCAGGGCGCTTCCTATCGTCACATCAATTTTACCGCGGCCTATTTCTTTCAGCCGCATGATATCTTCATAACTGCCTACCCCGCCTGCGTAGGTTACCGGGACGGGGTCAAGGCAGGTCAGTATTTTTGCCAC
>CACZQE010000003.1 GCA_902783205.1 uncultured Lachnospiraceae bacterium
CCGCTTAATACACTGTATTCCACACGGCCCCTGTTTTTTATATCGTAGAGAATACTTTCCCAGTATTCTTCCGTGATCCGTTTAAAGTCATAGAGGTCTGACAGTTCATATCTGTCCTCGATCCGGACAAAGAGCCGTTCCTTTGGGAAGAGGGCCTGCTTGAGCTCATAGGCCAGCTTTGCCAGCATTCTTCTGGACAGGAGATGGCGGCTTTTTATATATATGATCAGCTCCCGGGTCTGTTTTTTCATAACCACCCGGGTCACGATGACATGGTGAAGGATATAATCAAGAGATTCCGGAATGGGATAGTCCGGAAATACTTCTGCAAATGTCCGTCCCTTTTCCATTTACTCTGCCTCCTCCTTTTGCTCTTATGTTAAAAAACAGGAAGACCGGTTATGGTCTTCCTGCCTGTAATTGCGGATTGAATCTTGTCTTCCCGTCCGGGATCCTTTAAGGTCAGTCGAGCAGGAAGTCCCGCAGCTTTTTGCTGCGGCTGGGATGACGCAGCTTACGCAGCGCCTTCGCTTCAATCTGACGTATTCTCTCTCTGGTGACGTCGAACTCCTTGCCTACCTCTTCCAGCGTTCTGGTCTTTCCGTCATCAAGTCCGAAACGGAGACGGATTACTTTTCTCTCACGCTCTGTCAGAGAATCCATGGCGGATTCCAGCTCTTCCTTGAGAATCTCGGAAGCCGCGCGCTCCATGGGAGACGGGGTGTTCTCATCTTTGATGAAGTCACCCAGCTGGCTGTCCTCCTCCTCGCCGATCGGGGAATCCAGGGATACCGGATCTCTGGAGGTCTTCAGGATCTCATCGATCTTTGCCACCGGCATATTCATTTTCTCTGCGATCTCCTCATTGGTAGGCTCTCTGCCCAGCTCCTGCAGGAGCATTCTGGAAGTACGCAGTGTCTTATTGATCGTTTCCACCATATGTACCGGAACACGGATGGTCTTGGCCGTATCCGCGATACCGCGGGTGATGGCCTGACGGATCCACCAGGTTGAATAGGTGGAGAACTTGTTGCCCTTCTTGTAGTCAAACTTTTCCACGGCCTTCATGAGACCCATGTTTCCTTCCTGGATCAGGTCCAGGAAAGACATGCCGCGGCCGACATACTTCTTGGCGATGCTGACAACCAGACGGAGGTTTGCTTCGATCAGCTGCTGTCTCGCCTGCTCATCTCCTTTTTCAATACGCTGAGCCAGGAAGACCTCTTCCTCCACGGTCAGAAGGGGGATGTTTCCGATCTCTTTCAAGTACATACGTACCGGATCCTCCAGGCTTACGCCTTCGAGAATATCCGTATCATCGATGATCTTAACTTCCTCTTCCTCGTCAATGAAGCCCTCGTCACTGTCATCTTCATTGGTATTCAGGACATCTACGCCCTGCTTCTCAAAATAATCAAGTATCCACTCGAACTTCTCGGGTGTAAGCTCGATTCCCGCAAAAGCATCGTTGATATCCTTGTATTCAAGAACATTTTTGTTGTTGTGTGCCTGTTTGAGGAGCGCTTCCATGACATGGGTAAACTCCATGCGGGATGCGTCCACGTTAATCACTTCGGTTGCTTCTGCCTCTCTGAGTTCCTCAGTTTTTGTCTGATCCATATGCTTCTCCTTGCTCTGTGGCTCAACTAAGACCCAGAATCTTCGTTACCTCATTACACATATCTTCTGTTGCACAAACGGTGTCATGCAGTACCGGCGCATTCCTTATTTCCTCGATGGCCCGGGGGACTTTCACGCCGGAAATGCGGGACAGCTCATCGATCAGGTCAAAATCAGATCCTCCTTCCTGATAACCGATGGCCTTCATAACGCTGCCTGCGAACTTAAAGGGACTGGCTGTGGAAGCTATCACTGTCTTCGTCTGATCGCCGGTTTCCTCTCTGTACTTTCGACAGACACTTGCAGCCACTGCAGTGTGCGTGTCCATAACATAACCGGTCTTCTCAAACAGATCCCGAATCGCTTCGGCCGTGTCCTCCTCACTGGCGTAATTCCCATAGAAATCCTTCATGTGTTCCTTCATATCTTCGCTCACAGTGTAAGAACCATGAGATGCCAGTTCATTCATAAGTTTTAAATTGATCTCGTCATCGCAGCCTGCCGACTGATAGATCAGCCGCTCAAGGTTGCTGGAGATCAGGATGTCCATGGACGGGGACGAAGTCAGGATAAAATCCCGGTTCCTGTCGTAGCATCCTGTACGGAAAAAGTCAAAAAGTACTTTATTTTCATTGGAAGCGCAGATCAGCTTTGCGATCGGTACTCCCATCAGCTTTGCATAGTAAGCGGCAAGGATGTTGCCGAAATTGCCGGTGGGCACCACAACATTGATGGGGTCGCCCTCCCGGATCTCATCCCTGGCCAGAAGAGTCACATAACTGTAGACATAGTAGACCACCTGGGGAACCAGACGGCCGATATTGATGGAGTTGGCCGAGGAGAACTGATAGCCCGCGGCCTCCATGCGCTCTGCAAGCTCCGGATCGGAGAACATTTTCTTGACGCCTGACTGGGCATCGTCAAAGTTGCCCTCGATTCCGATCACATGGGTATTATCCCCTTTCTGGGTCACCATCTGCAGCTCCTGAATGTTGCTGACTCCGTGCTTGGGATAGAAAACAATGATCCGTGTACCCGGAACATCAGCAAATCCCGCAAGGGCTGCCTTTCCGGTATCTCCGCTGGTGGCGGTCAGGATCACGATCTCATTGGTCACGTGGTTCTTGGCCGCGCTGGTGGTAAGCAGGTAAGGCAGGATGGAAAGAGCCATATCCTTAAATGCGATGGTCGCCCCGTGGAAAAGCTCCAGGAAGTAATTATCTTCCTTCCTGACCAGGCAGGCGATCTCCTCTGTATCAAACTTGTCGTCATAAGCGGAATCAATACAGTGACGCAGCTCCTCTTCCGTGAAATCCGTCAGAAAGCGTCGCATAACCTCAAAGGCGATCTCCCGGTAGGGTTTCCCGGCCAGTTCACCCAGAGGCATATCCAGCGCAGGGATTTCCGAAGGCACAAAAAGTCCGCCCTTGCCGGCCAGTCCTTTCAGGATTGCCTGCGAGGCAGTTGCTGTTTCATTATGGTCTCTTGTACTTTTATAGATAATTTCACCCATCTTTGCCTCCTGTATGACAGTTTATTATATCTTATAGGCCGGCTTCCGGTCCTCATTTAAAAATACCGACAGGAAGCCAATGTAAACTTTAATATACCACAAACAGGATGCCGATGCAAGAGTTTTTTCAAAAAATCGGAATTATTCTCTGTCACCTGTCTCCCGGTCCAGATATCTGACTGCCCGGACCAGAAAGAACAAAGCTGTGACAACTGCAGCCAGAACGGCCGCCTTGTAGAAAAGATAGATAAAGAAGCTGCTTGTATAGTCGATCCCCAGCCGGCTGCAGTAAAGGCTGACAAAGGAATTGTTGCCTGTGATCCCCACATAGTATCCCAGATACATAACAGCCGGATTCAGAGCCAGAAGGAAAAGAGCCAGGCCGGGAAATGTCGCGGGGAACGGTCTGCCGGAAGAAAGAAAACTTCCGTACATAAGCTCAATGAGAAAAAGAGTACCGACCAGAAAGACCACCTGCAAAAATATATCCCTGACAGCCGCCATAATTCCGCTGTTCCTCCTGCAGAAACTGTAGATGGCAAGGGAGCCGCTCCAGAAGGACGTAACCAGGATCAGGGCGCCCAGACGAATGATTTTAAGCCAGGAAATCCCGCTGTAGATGGCGGAAAGCAGAAGGATGGGGAGGCTGGATACGAACAAAAGCATCATCACTGAAAGGACCAGGGTAATCCGGGCCCTGATAAACTTGCCCGGCACACCGGGAATGACCATAAACTGATCCATAAAATGATTCTCCCGGTCTTCCGTAAACAGGGACCAGACCAGGAAAGGAATGATCAGGCAGGACAGAATAATCTGGATGGTGCTGATGATCAGGAACTGGTAGCGATAAGTGGCGGGATCATAATAGTATCCCTCGGAAAAGGTCTGGGAATTGATAAACATGATCATGATGGTCACAAGGGCAAGGAGGGCATTGTAAAAGACCACCAGCATAGCAAGGCGGTTCCCTCTTCCCTCTTTGAGCCATTCTGCTTTCAGGAACGGATTGTTCATGGTATTCCTCCCTACATCCCAAACATTTCATTTATTCTCAGGCGGTCCCTCATGTAGTTCTGCACCAGGGCGCCCGCGTCCACCAGGCTGCTCAAGAGCCTGGCTTCTTCCGTCTCCTCGCCGGTAAAGCGGAAGATCACCTCATTATCCTTGACTGTAACCCGCTCCACCAGGTCGTTTTTCCTTAAAACAGCCAGAGCCTGGTCCATGTTGGACAGAATCTTCATCTTGACAGGGCTCTGCCGCAGGATTTCCTCATAGACCTCACCCAGGGGACCGGCGATATATACCTTTCCCTCCCTGACTGCCGCCACGTCCGTTGCCATGGCCATCAGGTCCGGAACAGGCATGTTGTTGATCACGATGCTGGTCCCCCTCTCATGGAGGTCCAGCAGGATACCGATCACCTGCTCCCTGCGGCTCTGCTCCAGGGACTGAAAAGGGTGTTCCAGGAAAAGCCAGTCCGGCTCGTGGAGTATGGCGCTGCCCAGCCAGAGCAGATGCTGGATATCCGGCGCCAGATCACCGATAAAGGCATCCCTGTACTCGGACAGATCCAGCAGGTCCAGGATCTCGTCGATCCGGACACGCTGGTTCCTGCCCCGGATCCGGTAGAGAGAAAGGAGAATCTCATAGTACTCCGCAATTCTCAGCTGCCGGGGCAGGCCCTGGAGACCGGGCATATAGCCCGCTCTGTCAAAGCAGTCTTCTCTGTTCATATATATGGAAAGACCGTCCAGAAGAACATCCCCCTCATCGGGAACCACATGGCCGGAAGCAGCGTCCAGTATCATGGACCTGGCCTGCCGGTCCGGTCCCACCAGAGCCAGCATGGCGCCGGAAGGGATATCCAGGGAAAAATCATCCAGGATGACCTGTTTATCTTTCTTTATGGTAACATTTCGGAATGAAAGCATGACATTATTCTCCTGCAGGGGTCGTCACGGCGGAAAGGAATGGGGCTTCCGCCTCTTCCTGTCCTATGTCTTCCGTCAGGTAGCGGATCCGGATCACCCGGTCTTCCAGAATATAGGGTTCCAGGGCTTCTCCCGCCAGAACGGATTCCTCTTCTTCCAGGATCTTTTCATAGCCGCCCGTCCTCCGGTTATATGCAAGGATATCTCCCTCAAACTGATCCCTGTTGCGAATCAGCCTTGCAATCTTTACATTTTCATCAAATGTATATACTGCAGTCTCTTCACCGGGAATCAGGATTCCCGATTTCAGGAGCTGCATGGTGTCCCGGTCAATCTTCTCCTGGTCTTCCTCGCGGAGACAGGAGGCATTCAGATCAGAGATATAGCTGCCTGCGGTTTTATCCGCAGGAAAGCGGTTGACAAAAATACTGATCTGATCCCGCAGATTATTCTCATCACTGAGAACCCGGCTGCTGTAGTCAGTGCAGATTCCCACAATAAAGATTTCATTGTCATTATCCGGTTCGGAAAGGTATTTCATCTGCAGGTAGGGGAGGATACTGTCGGTCAGCCTGGTGCGGCTTTCATCAGGCAGGACGCTTTCTCCCGCGTCGGCAGCAAGGAAAAACGGTTCCGTCTGATCCGCCTTCAGGGTCTCTCCCGGCCCCAGGGGCCCGAATGCCAGGCACTGCCTGCCCCTGAGAATCAGTACCGAGCTTAAATTATGCCGGCTTACATTGGTCACACTGCCCGAAAAATGAAAATCTCCCGGCAGGATATCCTGAGAAAAGATCGTCCGGCTCTTCCCGCCTCTGTCAGCCATCATTTTGACTGCATAGGATGTGCCCGGAATGGTATCAGAGAAACTGAGCTCATAATGGTCTTTCATCCGGTTGACCGTATAATCTTTCTTGCTGCAGGCCGCATTGGGCACTTCCATAACCTCCGTCCGGTATTCATAGCCCTCGGGCTCCACCGAGCGGACCTGGGGGAGGAAGCTGACACTGCCTGCTTCACCTTCCCCGTTCCGGTAAAGAAGATAATTCTCATCGTAGCGGGACCCGGTATCCATGATCTGCAGAAGGGACAGGGAACTGTCGCCCGAGCCGGAAACACCGGCGGACCGGACTCCCATTGCGATGGTGAACAATATGGAAAGCAGAGGGATCACGATCCAGACGATCTCCCTTCTGCGCAGTTTTCTGAGTATAAAATAGGCGCAGATCACTATAACGCCTATATAAATAATGAAAAAGAGGCCGTAGTAAAAGGTCTCCGTACGGTCGGAAGGCATAAAGGAGTAAAGAGAACTGGCAAGATACCACTGGCCGATATCCTCATTGTAGCGGTTAACCAGCTCATCCCCCAGAAAAGCACCGAAGACTTTGCGGGACAGGTCCTCCTTCCCGGTCCAGCTGCGGAAAGTCCTGTCCGCCATGCTGAAGGAAAGAAGGGTGATGGTCCCTCTCCCTGCTTTTCTCTTGTAGAGAGTCTCCGGGGTCGATAAGGTCTCCCCTGACCAGCCGGCTTCCGGGTCGGTCACAATGCTGTCTCCCGTCAATGTAAGACCATTGGCCGAATCCATGCCGGAAAACCGGTAATAGACAGTATCTTCCTCGCCGGCATCAGCCAGGAGGAAATCTGACAGACCCCCGAAATTACGGGTCCCTTCCCTGCCGGCGCAGACCAGGAGACTGCCGCCCTCTTCCTCGACAAAGCCTTTCAGACTGTCAATCTGCCTGGGGCTTAAGGCCTTTGTATCGGCCCTGTCCACCATAATTCCGCTCAGCCCGGAAAGCTCTTCGACAGTACCCGGAAAATGTGCCGTATCATACACCGCAAGGCGCAGATGATACGGCTCGTCCTCGGCTCTGATCTCCATATCATCCAGATAAGCCAGATCCGAATAGCGGTCCGTCAGAACCCCGACCAGGACCTCTCCGCTTTCATCATCACGCTCCACCCAGTCCGGCGTGACCGTCCTTGAGATGACCACCGTCCCGAAGGAGTTTAGAATCTCCAGGCCGAAACAGGCAGGATTGCCCATCTGGGGCACCGGGAGAACCACACTGACACTCTTGTCCGCCCCGCAGAAAACAGGAAGCTGGAAATCGATTCCGTTTCCGTTTTCCCCGGGCAGAGTGATCCGCAGCATTCCGGAAAAGTCATCTTTCCGGGAGGTCAGGGTCAGTTTGACAGGGACTGTCTTTCCGGCAGGAATCAGCCCTTCCTGGCCGAACATGACGGTACCGGATATGTTTCCGCTCCGGAAATAGTAGCGGGTCCCCCTGCCGGAAGCGGTCTTCTTCTGCTCCCAGACCGGCTCCTGTCCCCTGTCGGCAGACCAGTGGAGCCTTCCGTAGAACCAGACGACCGTACCGCAGATCAGCAGCAGGATCAGTATAAGGATTCTTTTGTATGTAGGAAATACTTCTTTCAGCATGTTTTCACTTTCCCGCGTCAGTGCTTTCAGCTTCTCCTGCCTTTGATCAGGGGCAGGGAAATCTCAAATACGGTGCCGTTCTCATCGCTCCTTGCCCGGATTTCTCCGTCATGGAGATTGATGATATTCTTGGCGATGGCCAGGCCCAGACCCGTGCCTCCTGTCTTCAGGGACCGGGAGCTCTCCACCCGGTAGAACTTCTCAAAGATCTTCTCCAGCTGTTCGGGAGAAATCAGTTTCCCGTAATTGGTCACACTGACAAATGCATCGGTATCGCCCCGCCTTGTCCTCACCTCCACAACCTTTCCGTCGGCTCCGTATTTTACGGCGTTGGACAGAAGATTGCCGATGGCTCTGGCCAGAAGTTCCCCGTTAGCCTCTATGTTCAGGGCCCCTTCACAGAATTCCGTCCGGCATTCCAGATCATTTTCCATAAAGGAAGGATAGAACTCGTCCACAAGCTGGGGCACAAAAAGGTTGAGGTCAAGAATTTCCTTCTTCACCTTGACCTTGTTTTTGTCATATCTTGTATAATCAAACAGATCCCGGATCAGCTTCTCTATCTGCCGTGCCTTTGCCGACACGATACCAAGGTATTTCTGACGCTGTTCATCCGTCAGAAAATCTCCCTCGGACAGAAGATCCAGATAACCCAGGATCGATGTGAGCGGCGTGCGGAGGTCATGGGCTACATTTGTAATAAGCTCATCCTTGGTCCGCTCCACTTCTTTGTCCGCCTCCAGTGTCTCATAGAGGTTGCGGCGCATCTCATTTATAGAACCGGCGATCTCCGAGAATTCATCCTCGCCTCTGACGGGAATCTCCTCCATAAGATCTCCGGCCTTCATCTTTTCCACTCCGTTTATGATCTCGCGGACATACATGACGAAGCCGTGGGAGATCAGAATAAAGTAGAGCGTCATCAGGATCATGCTGAATACGATGATCAGGCCCAGGTCGGAAAAGGCCCCGGATGGCTCGCCAAAGCGGAGAAGGCTGAAGGTGCCGGATCCCCAGATCCGGCGGTAGTCACCTGCCACGATCTCCCTCTCATAGAGGTAGATCCCGGCAAATATGATTCCTTCCGTTACCAGTGTGGCGATGACGCTCAGGAGCATGTACATAATGATCTTAAAGCGGAAGCTTCGAAATCTCCTAACCTTCAATTTTGTATCCTACCCCCCAGACTGTCTTCAGGATCTTCGGGCTTCTTGAATTATCCTCAATCTTCTCCCTCAGTCTCCTGATATGGACCATGACGGTATTGTTGACCTCATAAACCTTCTCGTTCCAGACTCTCTCGAATATCTCATCCGTGCTGAAGACCCGGTCCTTGTTGGAGGCCAGCAGGTAGAGGATCCCGAACTCTATGGGTGTCAGGGCGATCTCCTTGCCGTCCTTTTTCACCACGTGGGCAGCCTTGTTGATGACCAGGTTCTGGATGACGATCTCGTCCTTTCCTTCCTCTTCCTCTCCGTCCGCCGGAGTAAGGGCGGTATAGCGCTTCATCTGGGATTTGACCCTGGCAAGGAGCTCCAGGGGATGGAAGGGCTTGGTCAGATAATCGTCCGCCCCTGTGCCGAAGCCGACGATCTTGTCCATGTCCTCGGCCTTGGCCGACAGCATCAGGATCGGCACATTGCTGGTCTTGCGGATCTGTCTGCAAACCTCAAGTCCGTCGATGCCGGGCATCATGATATCCAGAATGATCATCCGGATCTCGGGATGGTCACGGAACATTTCAAGGCACTGCTCGCCGTCCGCGGCCTTGAGAACCTTATAGCCGTCATTCACCAGGTAGATCTCCACAAGATCCGCGATTTCCTTATCATCATCAACAACTAAAATGCTTGTATTATTTTCCATATTGATTTCCTTTCTTTTTGTCACGTTCACAGGGCATCCGGACACATTTGAAAGGCCGGACTGCCTTTTTCATTCTAACATAATTAGACCGAAAAGTCCTTACGAGTTTCTTTCCTTGACACCCCTGTACAGTATCATTTACAATACTTATTAAGGGGAAATACATAGGATTTTTTATGTATTCCGACAGCTGACTATTGTTTTTTTCAAAGGAGGAAACTGTATGAAGAAACTACTTGCTTTACTGCTTGCAGCCTGCATGATCTTAAGCCTTGCAGCCTGCGGCGACGCTGCTGCCGACGACGGAAAAGGCCAGGCTTCCGCAGTTGCTGATTCTTTC
This sequence comes from uncultured Lachnospiraceae bacterium, assembly GCA_902783205.1. The sequence continues at coordinate 9,717 of CACZQE010000003.1, forward strand.
CTGAAGGCTGTTGAGGAAGGCGATTTTGCAACAGCTGAAACCTACCTGTCAGAGGATCTGCAGAACGAACTTTCATGGGACACATTCCTTGAGGACGCAACACAGAAGATGGAGCAGTCCCTTCTTTCTTCCATCCCGGGATATACACCTTCCGATGAGGTAAAGGGTGCCATTACCGACTGGACCAAAGAACTTCTTGGAATCATGGTACGTTCTTATGAGGTCGGAGAAGTTACGGAAAAGGACGGCGTTTACACCGTTAAGGGTAAGATCGGTGTTGTTGATGTTTCAGGTACCAGCAATGAAGAGTTCTATCAGCTGGGTCAGGACCTGGGCAAAGAAGCTTCCGGCGATTACATGAACGAGCATAAGGAAGAGCTTCAGAAGCTTTATCAGGACGAAGGCATGAATGCTGTTTATGATAAGATTTTTGCTGATCTTCTGCCCACCATGCTTCCCAAGATCACAGAGATCTTCGAGAAATATGATGCTGTTGACCAGGATGTTGAGCTTACCGTTGAGAACCAGGACGGCAAGTATGTGATCACAAATATTCCTGATGACCTGAAGGATCTCGCATTATTCTAGATCTCAGTCTGACCGGGAAATATTCACAGAGGTTTAAATATGAGGAGTCGGATAAATGATCGCTCCTTTACCTGTAAAGGAGAGGAAAGTCCGGGCTTCACAGGGCAGGGTGCCGGATAACGTCCGGTGGAGGTGACTCCAAAGACAGTGCAACAGAAATATACCGCC
>CACZQE010000004.1 GCA_902783205.1 uncultured Lachnospiraceae bacterium
TAAGCTAATAGATAAAGCGAAAGGCTTTATGATCGTTAAAGAACTGTGGAACGAACCAGCTGACTGTAACTTTAATGCGGTTTACAAGATCACATATCCGGATGGTACACAGAAATCCGTTAATTACAGTGATTTCAGCAATGGCGTCTATGGATTAGAAGATGCTGTACCGGGAACATATCTAGTTGAAGAGGTGGTGAATAGCACTGCTCCAAATGGATACCACATGGAGCATACAACGCAGTCGCAGAGTGTAACTCTGGAAGAAGACAGCACGGCATTGGTAGATTTCAAGACTACATTTGTCAGGGATAAAGGCACGCTTCATATCAAAGAGAATGTGACTGCACAGGGCGGCAATGCTTCAGATATCGACTATAGTACCGTGAAGTATGTCGTCTTGGACGAAAACGGGAAGAAGGTGACTTCTTTTACGCATGCACAGGCAGCAACGGGAATCAGTGTTGACCTTTCGGTGGGGACCTATTCCGTGAAGTCGGTCAGTATTCCTGATGATCCCTACAACTATGAAATGACTGAACAATACGTTGTCAGCGGCAGCCATCGTCAAAACGGAACAGTTCTGAATAACATCAGTGTTACGGCAAATAATCAGACTCGTGTTGATTTCAACACAACATATGTGAAGCTGAATAACGCGCAGAATTGCAAATGGAGGATCAAAGATACATATAATAATCAGAACTATGCCAATGGGAACGTAAATTATCCGGTCGGAACCAAATTGATGATGACGTTCCTGGTACCTCAGTCACAGGCTTGGGATAACAACTACAGTGTTTCCTATAATGGGCAGACTCTTTCGCCTTCTGTATCAAACAACCAAAACAATCTTGAGTTTGAAGTGGAGTTCACGGTCGTTGAGAATGCCGAGTTAGTGTTTAATATCAATGGAAAAGAAGATTGGAATCATAACAAACATGTGGATGTTTCCGGGCTAAGATTCGAAGTAGTCAAGCATGCTCCGAGCACGCGCTCAAACGGAAGGATGCTTGCAGCGAAACGGCCAAATGCCAATACGCGGCTCTCGCTCAATGTACAGAATGAAGCGAAGCATCCTGAAGCACCGGCAGGAAAGAAATACGTAAAGGATTCCACCTGGTCTGAAACAGTAGTACTGAACAGCGACAATAACTGGAAAGATGTTGTTACACTTAAAGATCTGCCCGCCACGGACAATGATGGAAACAAATTTTACTATTACGTAGATTCCGTGAATGAGTCCGGAGTTGCGGAAGGTACAGTCTGCACAATTGATCTTGATGGCGAAGATATCCTTTTGATTGGTCAGGATCTGCACAGTGGTGGAACACTGAGCGTTACCAATAACCGTGCAGGATCATTGAAGATCACTAAGGAAGTAACAGTAAATCGGACAAAGGTCACGGATCATACAAAGGCCTGTCCGGCAGATGGAAAGTATACCTTTACGATCACAAAAGACAACACGCCAATTGATGGATCACCTGTAGAGATAACGATTACCAATGGTGCGGCAGCGTCAGAAGTGATTGAGAATCTGACGCCAGGCACCTACAGAGTGACGGAAACTCAGCCGACGAATGGAACAGAACTGGATAAAATCAACGGAGAAGAGGCAACGCAGAATTGCTTTGATATTACGGTAAAGGCTGGGGAAACAGGTGAAAATGCTCCGAACGTGACATTTACCAATAATATAGTAGACACAAATATAAAAGTCATTAAGGTCAAGAAAGGTACACAAATCCCAGTACCAGGTGCAAAGTTCAAGTTGACCAGGGTCGATGAAAACGGGCATGATATTACAACTGCAGGCGAAGCATATTCATCTGAAAAAGAAGTTGATCCGACAACAGGCGATCTGGAATTCACAGGACTGAAAGCAGGACGTTACAGGTTGGAGGAAACCCATGTTCCGGACGGTTATATTAAGAAGGAAAATGTCTATTACATTACTATAGGGAAAGATGGAACAGGTGATTTGGATACCACGATTCCACACGAAATGATAAGTCCCGATTCAGGAAATGTGTATACAGTTGAAAACGAACCGGGCAATGAACTTCCGAACGCCGGCGGTCCGGGCACTACCTGGATCTATCTGCTCGGCAGTCTGCTGCTGATCGGATGCGGTGTTCTGCTGACGGCACGGCGGAGAACAAATCAATAAGCTGTATCTAATTAAGTAACGGATATGACGCACCAATATGCGAATCAACGCATGACGGTGCGTCTTTTATATACAATAGAGAATAATCCGCCGATACAAAACATTTTGACAGTTGCGTCTATTTGACTTGAAAAAATATTCACAAGAGTATAAAATATAATAGAAAAGTTATACAACCAGCAGACCGAAACGTGTCGGATAGGGCAGATCATGGTAGGGCAGAAAAAAGACATGAACTCGCAGACTGCACGTGGCAGGCTGCTTGAGTTTATTTATAGTAAAAAAATTCACATCACATTATTATCCTGCATGGTCGTTTTTGTAGCGACCTATTTGCTGATTTTGCCGGCGATCACGCTGGATCAGGACGAGGCAGAGCAGCAAGGCGGAATCGATGTGCCGCAGCAGACAGAACAGGCTGTGACGCAAGAAGATGCAGACGGCCTCCTGTCGTTTACAGGCAAAGGCTATACAATCACTGCCGATGGCAAGGATCTGCCCGATGATGCAGAACTTGTCGCAGAAGAAATCCTCCAGGGGGATCAGCCATATGAGTCTCTTTATGAGGACGCTCTTGCGGCCGTCGGGGACGCGGATGATTTTGCTTTTGCGAAATTCTATGATATTTCTTTGATGTCCGAGGGAGAGGCAATCGAGCCTGAAAACCCAATGGACGTAACTATCTCCTTTAATAAAGGTTTTAAGGCAGACGATGCAGACAATATCCGCGTCGTGCATTTTGCTGTGGATGAAGA
>CACZQE010000005.1 GCA_902783205.1 uncultured Lachnospiraceae bacterium
ATCCATAGGGCTGTCCCGTCTTATTTTTCTTCTGGGCAAAACGGCTCATGATCAGATAGGTCTGCATCTGAAGATCTGTGATGGTTCCGTCAAACCCTTTTTCACCGGCAGAGCCGTCCTCCCTCTTCCCAAACCCCGCGAGGGCTTTGACCTCGTAAGTCATCAGTTCTTTTCCGATGCTCTCCTCATCAAGACCGAATACATCCATGATCCTCCTGTCGCGATAGGAGGCCAGCTCATCCTCAAAAAGGGCATCAAAATCATAACCGTTCCGACGGTAGTTGGCAAAGACCGGGAAGAAATCCCTGCTCACAAAGCCGGCAGCCCTGTTGAAGAGCTTGCCATAGGCGATGGTTTCATCTTTCGCCAGGATCATCCGCCAGATCCACGGATCTTTTGTCTCATCCTCACACCACCAGTTCTCCGCCGGCACATGCTCCTCCAGGGAAAAACCGGGTATGGAATTGGAAAACAAGGGTAAAAATCCAATCCGGTGGATGTACGAACGGCAGTCCCCGATCGACTGCAGGCAATCCGGATCAGAAATACCGCACCCCTTCATGATCCATTCGCCGTTTATGGTTTCCACTGTTACGGCACCTCCGTTCTCTCCTGTTGTTTGACGTTTCTCTCAGTATCCTATCAGTTTCAGATAATATCCGGCTAATTCCTCCGGCGTCATCTTCATTTTCGTTCTGATCCACCATTTCACCGCTTCCGCAAAGCTTCCGGCCAGATGGTTCAAGGCAAAATCCCGGGGCACCCCCTCCTTGAGGCATTCGGGGTACTGGTCAAACATGGTGGTCAGATATTCCCGGAAATATCTCATGAACAGTTCCCCGCTTTCCCCGGACAGCACTCCGAGCACATTCCCCTTGTTGTCCTTCAGGTGGTAGAGCAGATGCATGATCTTTTCCTGCAGGCCGTGATCGGAACAGGAGAAATCGTGTGATACTTCCGACTGCAGTTCATGTGAAAAAATATGGTGAAAGATATCTGTGCACATTTCCTTCAGCAGTGCATCCTTTGTCTCGAAGTGAGAATAAAAGGTGCTTCTTCCCACATTTGCTTCATCCAGTATTTCCTGCACCGTGATATTATTAAAATGCTTCTTCTCCAGGAGCCTGTTAAATGCCTTGAATATAGCTTCTCTTGTTTTTTGTTGTCTTCTGTCCATACGTCCTCCCGGACTAAATAGGTTAGTCAAAAACCGTCCACCGGAGTTAAACTCGAATGGACGGCTGACCCTTTTCTTATTCGGTTGATGAATTCCTGCCGGAAGTTCAAAGGGCAGCTGTCTCCACAGATATCTTTCCGGGAGAAGCTCCGGTTCCGGTCAATTCTCTCATTTCACAGAGTTATGATCCAGCAATTTCGCAACATTCTCGGTAAATCTGTCCGGGGCATTGGTCACAAGCATATGGTCACTATCGGGAAAGCGCACTGCATGAAACGGCGTTTTTACATGGTCCCTGTACCAGTCGGCAAGCTTCGGGCTGAACAGAGAGCCTGGATCGGCATAGAAATAGGTCAACGGTACCGTGATCATGCCTGCCACATCCCGGTTGTCCTGCGCTTTCATGGAAGCGGAAAGGCTTTTCAGCACTCCTTCATCACATTCCGCCAGTTTCTTTTTCAGCGGCCGCGCGAGCAGGATACCAGGGATTTTTTTCAGTCTGGGCACAGCTCCGACCGCAAACGATTTGTAGAGTGAGAAGAAATCCTTTCCCGCATCCTTTTCCATGTCTTCCCTGGTGTAGGCTCCCTGATAAAGGCCAAGGTCCCACTCCTCATCATTCAGCTGTTTTGGCGTCATGTCGCACAGAACGATCTGCTTCAGGGCATCACAGCCATAGAGGCGGACATAGTTCAGCACCACCCCGGCGCCCATTGACCAGCCCAGAAGCGTTATGCCCGAAAGAGATAACCCCTGTATGATTTCGTTCAGGTCGCCGGCGAGGGTTTCCATGGTCGGCTTTTCGTGATTGGCATCCTTACTTCCCTTATGCCCCCGATGATCATAGATGATACAGCGTGCCTTATCCTTCAGCTTTAAAA
>CACZQE010000006.1 GCA_902783205.1 uncultured Lachnospiraceae bacterium
AACCCAGGTCAGAGCAAATGCGATACCGCCTGCGATAAGAAGCATTACTGTATAAAGCGGATAGTTTGTGATTGTCAGATATCCGGGGATACCTGTTACACCGTAAGCCTTAGCGCCAAGATGAACCAGAGCACCAAACAGGGAACCTGCAGCGCCGCCGATCATACCACATACGAAAGGCTTGAAGAAACGCATGTTTACACCGAAGATTGCCGGCTCAGTGATACCAAGTGCTGCGGACAGGGAGGACGGGATCGCTACCTGTTTTGTTCTGTTGTTGTAGCACTTAAGACCTACTGCAAGACAAGCACCAAACTGTGCGAAGTTTGCGGAGGAAGCGATGGGCATCCATGTGTTAAGTCCGCCTTCAGCAGCAAGCATGCCGGCCTCGATAACGTTGTACATGTGGTGAAGACCCATTACAACGGTGATCGGGTATATAGCACCCATTATCATAGCACCAAATGCGTTTGTTACAAGTACCTGTGCACCATTTAATACCATTGTCTCCAGGAAGGAGAATACGGGTCCGATAATGGTGAAAGTAAGAAGACAGGTTACGAATACTGTGGTGATCGGTGTTACAAAGAGGTCAATCATCTCCGGAACGTGCTTATGCAGCCATTGTTCCAGTTTACTCATTAGGAACACCGCTATAATTACCGGGATGACGTGTCCCTGATAACCCAGCTGGTTGACCTGACCAAGGGTATAGCTTCCAATCTTAACGTGTCCGAACAGGTACCAGACGTTGTATCCGTCTGCTGCTGCCCAGCCGTTTGTCAGTGCGCTGTGGATCATGGAAAGACCTACAACCGCGCCAAGGAAAATGTTGCCGCCAAATACTCTGGCTGCACTGATCGCTACGATAACCGGCAGATATGCAAAAGCGGTATTTGCGATCATATCAAGGAATCCGTACCAGTCAGTAGAAGCGAAGTTAGGCATTGCCTTACCAAGAGCCTCTACAACACCCATGAGAAGACCGGATGCTACGATAGCCGGAAGGATCGGAACGAATACGTCACCGATTGTCTTGATCATTCTCTTCCAGATGGGCTGCTGAGCTGCTGCCGCTGCTTTTACTTCATCCTTGGAAGCTGCACTTACACCGGAAATGTCGATGAACTCATCATATACTTTGTTGACTGTTCCTGTTCCGATGATCAGCTGAAGCTGTCCGCCGTTCTCAAACATACCTTTAACGCCTTCCACCTGGTCCAGCGCTTCTGTGTTGAGCTTGCTGTTATCAGCAATTACAAGGCGGAGTCTTGTTGCACAGTGAGCAGCACTGACAATATTGTCTTTGCCGCCGAGATTGTCAAAAATCTCCTGCGCGCATTTTCTGTAATCCAATGCCATGTTTTTCCCCTCTCTCTCTTGTATTGGTTTACTTTAACATGTTACTTTCTCTATCTGACATTTCCGTTGTTGGTTTTTTTTTACGAAAATGTAGTTAGCAGCCATGCAAAACTTACGGCCGGAATTCCCACTGCCTTTGCCGGGCGCGGCATTCCTGTCATAAGGTCTGTATATTCTTCGGGCTCGTTGATCCAGGCAGTCTGATCCTCCTCACTGAAATTAAAGAGGGCGATCAGTTTTTCGCCTTCATAGTAACGGCCGATTCCCAGAACGTGGTCATTGTAGGTCTCCACGATCCAGGTGTCCGCATTGGTCTGGAAGACTTCATGAGATGTGCGGATAGCAAACAGCTTGGCAATAGCATTGTAAATCTTGCCGGGCACTGTAGACATGTCCTTCCGTTTTGCCACTTCGTCCCAATCCAGGTCTCCCCGGTGGAGATAACGGCTGTCATCCCATTTCAGCGGATCTTCATGGTAGGTGTAATCGTTGATCTGTCCGATCTCATCCCCGCTGTAAAGAACAGGGATGCCGCTCTGGGTATAGAGAAAAGCATGAAGCATGATCACAAGCTTAAGGGCTCTGGCCAGCTTCTTCTCATCTCTCTCGTAAATGGCAGCTTCCACACCGCATAAGGAAGCGGTGGTTCCACACATTCTGGCATCTCCCAGACGGGGATCATCATTGTAAAGCTCTCCCCTGGAATCCACGCCGTAAATCTTTCCGGAAAGATAATCATTCAGATACTTCTTATGGGGAACTTCCTGCATGCCGAACTGGCCGAGGAAGTCATAATCCAGTCCCCATCCGATATCATCATGACAGCGCAGATAATTCAGGAATGTATATTCCTTGGGAAGGGCGAACACTGTCCCGAGCTGATGGCGGAGCAGCCTTACATCCTTGGTTGCTACCGTATGCCAGGTGCTGGCCATGGTGGTCACATTGTAAAGCATGTGACACTCAGGCTTCTCCACGGTTCCGAAATAGGGAACAACCTTGGAGGGCTCCATGACCACTTCTCCAAGAAGAAGTGTGCCGGGGCATACAATCTCGGCCGCCATCCGCATCAGGCGGACCAGTGTGTGCACCTTGGGCAGATTACGGCAATTGGTGCCCAGCTCTTTCCAGATATAGGGCACGGCATCCAGACGGATAATATCCACACCGTGATTGCACAGGAAAAGCATATTCTCCGTCATGTCATTGAAAACAACGGGATTCGCATAATTCAAATCCCACTGGTAGGGATAAAAAGTGGTCATGACCACCTTTTCCGCTTCTTCGCACCATGTAAAATTGCCCGGCGCCGTCTGCGGAAATACCTGCGGTACAGTTTTTTCGAATTCGTTCGGGATATCCCAGTCGTCATAGAAAAAGAATCTGTCCTGATACTCTTTTTCACCGGCTCTTGCCCGGACAGCCCACTCGTGATCTTCACTGGTATGGTTCATGACAAAATCAAGGCAGACACTCATCCCCTTACTGTGGCAGTCATCCGCCAGGTCCGCCAGATCTTCCATGGTTCCCAAATGCTGTGCCACCTTTCGGAAATCAGATACGGCATAACCGCCGTCGCTTCTTCCCTCCGGGCTCTCCAGCAGAGGCATCAGGTGCACGTAATTCACCTTGCATTCCTGCAGATAATCCAGATGCTTCCGGATTCCCTGCAGAGTGCCGGCAAATGCGTTCGTGTACATCTGCATACCAAGCATCTCTTTATCCCTGTACCAGAATGGATCCTTTTCCCTTGCCTCATCCTGCTTCTTCAGAGCCGGTTTACGCTCCTCAAAGCACTGATAAAGCATGGTACAAAAATAGTTAAAGGCTTCTTCATCATTATCATACATTTCTCCGTAAAGCCACTTGAGCTCGTCGTAATGCTGCTCAAAGCGGCGGAGAAATACCGGATCCCATCCTTTGTCCTTAAACATATCCTCTTCCCCCTGTATCCGTCCCGGTTACCGTGAAGACAGGAAATCATTGACCTCCTGCTCTTCAGGCATGACGCAGAGAGCACCTTTCCGGGTGGTAGTGATGGACGCTGCCGCGTTGGCGAAAGTAAGAAGCTCGCGCAGCCTGTCCTCGTTAAATCCGTCCAGTCCGTATTTCAGCACAAAATGGAGGGAACATCCGCCAAATGTATCGCCTGCACCGGTAGTCTCGATCGTATCAGGATTAACAACTCCGTCCACAAATACACGGATGTAATCTTCCGGACCGGCATCGGCGCCTCTTTTGTCCTCAGGCAGATAGTATGCCTTGCTTCCGTCTTTGCCATATGTAGCAAGGATCAGCGGGATCCTGTACTTTCTGATCAGGTCGCAGACACCTTCTTCCAGGTCTTCTTTACCTGTCAT
>CACZQE010000007.1 GCA_902783205.1 uncultured Lachnospiraceae bacterium
ACGAATCACATTGGCATGTACTGAGTGCAAGCAGCGTAACTACAATACGACAAAGGAGAAGAAGAATCATCCTGAGCGTCTTGAGACCAGCAAGTATTGTAGATTCTGCAGAAAGCACACGGTCCACAAAGAAACCAAGTAATCAGACCATATAAGGAGTGATAATATGAGCAGTGGGCCAAAGAAGAATCGTGGAGACTGGTTTAAAGGCCTTCAGACTGAGTTCGGCAAGATCACCTGGCCTGATAAGGACACCCTGGTCAGAGAGACTGTCACTGTGACGACAGCATCGATCATCATCGGCGTCATTATTGCCACACTGGATATGGTTCTGCAGTACGGAATCAAGTTCCTGATCTAGTCGGATCACGGTCGGAAGATGAAGATTCGCGATTGATACAGTATGGTTTTACGAAAAAGGTTAAGGTGAAAGTATGTCAGATCTGAATAATGCAGACAGAACTGAAGACAGAGCGAAGAATGCAGACTGGTATGTTGTCCACACCTATTCCGGCTATGAGAATAAGGTAAAGACCAACATCGAGAAAGCAATTGAGAACAGAAAGCTTCAGGATCAGATTTTCTCCGTAAGGATCCCCATGCAGGATGTCCTGGAAGTGAAAGAAGAAAAGGACTCCGAGGGCGGAAGCAAGAGAGTGACCAAGCAGGTTTCCAAGAAGATGTTTCCCGGATACGTGCTGGTTCACATGGAGATGAATCCGGACACCTGGTTTGTTGTTCGTAATACTCGCGGTGTCACAGGTTTTGTCGGACCCGGATCCGAGCCGGTCCCTTTATCCGAAGAAGAGATCCGAAACCTGGGAATCGATGTAGATGAGACAGAATCCGCACCGGAGAAAGTTGTTGTCAACATCGATATCAAGCCGGGAGATCATGTGCTGGTAGTTTCAGGAGCATATGCGAAAGATACTACTTATGAGGTGCTCTCTGTGAATATGGAGAACCAGACTGTCACAATCCCGGTTATGATCTTAGGTAAGGAAGTACAGTTTGAAGTCGGCTTCCTGGAGATCAAGAAGTCCGAACCGATAACGTAAAAGTCTAAGTTAAGAAGTCTCTCAGGGAGACTTTCAAGTGGGAGGGAAATCCCCGCAATTACCACAATAGGAGGTTAAGCTATCATGGCAAAGAAAGTTACAGGTTATATCAAGTTACAGATCCCGGCAGGAAAGGCAACACCTGCACCACCGGTTGGACCTGCTTTAGGTCAGCACGGTGTTAACATTGTCCAGTTTACAAAAGAGTTCAATGCAAGAACAGCCCCTATGGGAGATACCATCATCCCTGTAGTGATCACTGTATACCAGGACAGAACATTCAGTTTCATCACAAAAACACCACCGGCTGCGGTATTATTAAAGAAAGCCTGCAACATTAAGTCCGGTTCCGGCGAGCCTAACAGAGTAAAGGTTGCTACCATCTCTAAAGATAAGGTTCGCGAGATCGCAGAGACGAAGATGCCTGATCTGAATGCGGCAAGCATTGAAGCAGCCATGAGCATGGTTGCCGGAACAGCACGAAGCATGGGCATCGTTGTTGAGGACTGATCGAAAGATCATATTTTAAGTCAGAATATCAGATGATTTTTATAGATAGTGGGAGGGTCGCTCCCGATAATACCACAGGAGGTTCTTATAATGAAAAGAGGAAAAAGATATCAGGAAGCTGCAAAGCTGAGAGATAAAACTAATTTATACGAAGCACCGGAAGCCATCGCCATCGTTAAAAAGGCAGCCAGTGCAAAGTTCGATGAGACGATCGAGGCACATTTAAAGATGGGTCTTGACGGACGTCACGCTGATCAGCAGATCCGTGGTGCAGTTGTACTGCCTCATGGAACCGGCAAGAAAGTTCGCGTTCTCGTTTTCGCGAAGGGTGAGCAGGCAGACCAGGCTGCAGCAGCAGGCGCTGATTACGTAGGAGCTGAGGAGTTAGTTCCGAAGATTCAGAAAGAAGGCTGGATGGAGTTTGACAAGTGTGTAGCTACACCTAACATGATGAGCGTTGTCGGACGTCTCGGACGTATCCTCGGACCGAAGGGTCTCATGCCAAACCCGAAAGCCGGAACAGTAACCATGGACGTTGCGAAAGCAGTTCAGGAACTGAAAGCCGGTAAGATCGAGTACAGACTTGACAAGACAAACATTGTCCATGTACCGATCGGAAAAGCTTCCTTCACAGAGGAGCAGTTACAGGAAAACTTCCAGACATTAATAGATGCGATCGTTAAGGCTAGACCTGCAGCAGCGAAAGGTCAGTACATCAGAAGCGCTACAATCACCTCCACGATGGGCCCTGGTGTTAAGCTTAACGCAACAAAGTTCTAATGAGAGCGGATTTTCGCACGATATAAGAACATTTCAGGCCGTCTTCC
>CACZQE010000008.1 GCA_902783205.1 uncultured Lachnospiraceae bacterium
ACCCTATGAAAAAAGCAAGAAGGATACTTTGGATCATGCTGGCTGTCTGTCTGGCAATGACACCGGCCGGGGCATCGGCAAAGGTTAAGGCGCCTAAAAAGGAGTGCCATGCCTACTGCGTGATGGATGCCGGTTCCGGAGAAGTGCTGTTCGGACAGGATGAGAACAAAAAAATATATCCGGCTTCCACAGCCAAGCTTATGACGGCCATTGTATGTATTGAACAGGGAGACGTAAACTCTAAGATCAAGACCAAGGCGGATGTAGTCTATAATACTACACCGGGCACATATGCCCTGGGCCTGCCTGCCGGCGTAAAGTTTACTTTTAAGGATCTTCTGCATATCAGCCTTCTGGCTTCGGCTTCCGATGCGACGGACTCTCTTGCGGTGGCAGTGTTCGGCTCCAAGAAAGCATGCGCCGAAGCCATGTGCAAAAAGTGCAAAGAACTGGGCCTGACCAAGACAAGCTTTGATAACCCGGTGGGCTCCGATATAGGCGGCGGCTTTAATAATACTTATTCCACTGCCGCAGAGATGGCTGAGATTACCCGCTATGCCGAGTCGGTTCCTCTGATCCGGTCTACCGTGGCCAAGAAGGGCTATGATACAAAGAACGGCTATCATGTCAATACCACCAACTGGTTTATCAGAGGGATCTCACCTTATAACAGAAAACGCTATAAAGTCATCGGATCCAAGTCAGGCACGACCAATGCGGCCGGCCATGTGTTTATTGCCACAGCCATGGATAAACAGGGGCACGAAGTAATCTGCGCCTATTTTGGAAATGTCAGTAAAGAAAGTACATTTGCCTCGATCCGACGCCTGTTCAATTATACATTTGAACAGTATGACAAGGGTAATCTTACTCTGACCAAGAGCAACTATGACGTAAGATATTCAAAGAATCTGGGCCCTGTCTACAGAACCTACGCAAGTCTGAACTGCTTCCCCACAGGGGACAGCGGCCTTTTCAGACCGGAGACAGCGGTAAACCGAAAGCAGCTGGCCCGCATGGCAGGAAAGATTGCCGGACTGGATAAAGATCCTGTCCTGAAAGCCTTCGCGGCAGGTAATGCCAACGGGCGGGTGACTTCTCTGAGGATGGCGGAACTGGTCTGTGATCTTTTCCCACAGACAGCCGTGTCAAAGGAAGATCAGAAAGAAGCGCTGAAAAAATGTAAGAATATAAAAGGTCTGACCAAAAAGGAAAAAGCTGTCTTTGCAGCTTATGTTTCTCTGGGCCTGGCACCGGATGAGTCCTGTCTTAACCCGGGTCAGAAGATCAACCGGGGACAGGCAATGATCTTTTCCGATAAGCTGGCCGATTACCGCCTCAGCTATGAGGCTTCCCACGGAGACTATCGTGTGGCAGGGGTTTCCGAGGACGGAACCATCCCCATGGACCAGGTAAGCTTTAACAAAAAGCAGATGGAAGATCTCAACCGGCAGATGGACGAGATCAACCGGAAAAAAGAAGAGGAGAAAAAGGCTGCGGAGGAGAAAAAAGCAGCTGAAGAAAAAAAGGCAGCCGAGGAGAAGAAGGCGGCTGAAGAGAAGACAGCCACTGAAGAAACGAAAAAAGAAGGAGACGGCGTCGGGTCCGATAAGGAAGCCGCTCCAAAAAAATAGACCATAAAAAACCGCGCCGGTTACGGACTTCTGAAATCCGTAATATGGCGCGGTATTTATCTTAATATGTAACTGTCTGTAAGCTTTGAATCAGAGCCGGGGGTATATCAGCCGATGGAATACCACGGCTCATTTCTTATGTCTTTAACAGGCCTTAAAATATTGTCCTGCAGCGCCTTGAAGGGTTTTTCCGTAAAACTCTTTGCGCCCGCCGGGCAAATTCGCAGACAGGATCCGCAGCGGATGCATTTTGAGGAATCGATCGACTTGGGATTGTCCGAATGAATGGCCTTGACAGGGCAGACACTGGCACAGAGCATACAGTAGATGCAGTACTCGCTGGTCTCAACCTTAAATGGCAGATTCATGGGCGGGCAGGTATAGGGATAGTTGCCCGGTATGTCCAGTTTGCCCACATCGTAGGTAACCAGAAGGCGAAGCCGCTCGCGAAGCTCTTTTCCGAACTTTGCGATAACCGCATGGTCTTCCTCATCCGGTCTGTTGCGGGCTACATCGGAAAGGAATGTATGCTGGCAGACAAAGGAGCCGCAGGCCACAGGGATAAATCCCCGGTTTTTCATGCCCCGGTAAAGCTCGCAGAGTGTGTCTCCGATCCCGCGGTTGCCGTAGGTTGCGATCAGGACAACAGGGGTATTCAGTCCCTTCAATTTCTCAAGAAAGTCCATGACCGGCACGGGAACTCTTCCGCCGTAAGCCGGCACACCTATGATCAGCAGTTCATTTTCATGGAACTCCCATGTCTTCTGTCTTATATCATAATCAGTCAGGTCCAGGTCACTGATGGGATAGTCGGAAAAAGCATCAGTCAGTCTGGTTACAACGGTTTTTGTTGTGCCTGCCGGACTGAAGTAAGCACTTGTAACTTTCAAAAGCTTCAATACAATTACCTCCTTATTAATGAAATAACCCTCTATTAACCAATTTACATCAAAAGAAGTCCATGGTCAACTGTTTGCAGTATAAAGACTGGTATGATATACTAATTTACTGAGAGTTTTACAAAAATGGAGGATTTCAGCATGCTTGACGGCAAAAAATCTTTATTCAGCGGAATGCAGGCAACGGGTACAATTACTCTGGGCAATTACCTTGGCGCCCTCAAAAACTGGGTGGCGATCGAGGATGAGTATATGACATTTTACTCTGTGGTCGATCTGCATTCCATCACGGTAAGGCAGGATCCCAAAGTACTGCGCAAGAAGGCCAGGGAACTATTGATTCTCTATATCGCAGCAGGCCTGGATCCGGAGAAGAACTGCATTTACTACCAGTCCCATGTATCCGCCCACGCGGAGCTGGCCTGGATTCTGAACTGCTTCACCTACATGGGTGAGATGAACCGAATGACCCAGTTTAAGGACAAGTCCGCAAAGCATGCGGACAACATCAATACAGGGCTCTTTACCTATCCGGTCCTGATGGCGGCGGATATCCTTTTATACCAGTCCGATGTGGTGCCGGTGGGTATTGACCAGAAGCAGCATCTGGAGATTACAAGGGATATTGCAAACCGTTTTAATAAGATATACGGAGATGTATTTACCATTCCCGAAATCTATATGGGCAAGACAGGCACCAAGATCATGAGCCTGACCGAGCCCACAAAGAAGATGAGTAAATCGGATGAGAATCCCAATTCCCACATCCTGCTGCTGGATGAGCCGGCGGTCATCTTAAAGAAGTTTAAGCGGGCGGTCACCGATTCCGAGAACCGGATCGCCTACAGCGATGACCAGCCGGGCATTAAGAACCTGATCGACATTTACTGTACTGTGACAGGCTGCACGGTGGACCAGGCTCTGGCAGAGTTTGACGGCCTGGGATACGGCGTCTTAAAGCAGAGAGTCGGCGAGGCGGTCGTAGCTGAGCTTGAGCCGGTACAGCAGCGTTTCCGTGATCTCAGTAAGAATAAAGACTATATTGATTCCGTCATTAAGAATAATGCAGAGAAAGCCGGATACTATGCCGGCAAGACACTGCGCAAGGTACAGAAAAAGGTTGGTTTCCCTGAGAGGATCCGATAACGACTTAAGAAGGAGGGACCTATGGGTCAGGTAAAAAGACTTTACGTAGAAAAAAAGCCGGATTTTGCCGTAAGAGCCAGAGAACTTGAAGAAGAGATCCGCGCTTATCTTGCTGTGGACGAGGTGACCAGCGTCCGCGTCCTGGTCCGCTATGATATCGAAAATGTGTCGGATGGAACCCTGGAACTGGCAAAGGGGACAGTATTCTCCGAGCCGCCGGTCGATCTGCTTTATGAGGGATCATTCCCCAAAGAGGATACTGACAGGGTCTTTTCCGTAGAGTTCCTGCCCGGTCAGTTTGACCAGAGAGCAGACTCGGCTGAACAGTGCCTGAAGCTGCTCAACGAGAAAGAAGAACCGGTCATCCGGTCTGCCACGACTTATGTATTAAGCGGCGGCATCACTGATGAAGAGTTTGAGAAGATCAGAGCCTACTGTATCAACCCGGTGGATTCCCGTCAGACAGACGAGACCCTGCCCGAAACCCTGATCCTCCACTATGATGAGCCGGAGGATGTAAGAGTCTTCAAGGGATTCGGCAAGATGGAAAAGGGAGCCGTCCGCTCCTTATACAATGAGCTCGGACTGGCCATGACATTTGAGGATTTCCTTTTTATCCAGGAGCATTTCAGCAAGAGCGAGAGAAGGGATCCCACCATGACGGAGATCCGTGTTCTGGATACCTACTGGTCCGACCACTGCCGCCACACCACATTTTCCACGGAGCTTACGGGCATCCGCTTTGAAGACGGCTACTATAAGCCTTTATTTGAGCAGACCTACAAGCAGTATCTCCATGACAGAGTAGATGTCTACGGAGACAGAAGAGATAAATATATCTGTCTTATGGATATGGCCCTGATGGCTATGAAGAAGCTCAAACAGGACGGTATCCTTGACAATATGGAAGAAAGCGATGAGATCAATGCCTGCAATATCGTGGTCCCTGTGACCATAGACGGCAAGGAAGAGGAGTGGCTCATCAGCTTTAAGAATGAGACCCACAACCATCCCACAGAGATCGAACCTTTTGGTGGAGCGGCTACCTGCCTGGGCGGTGCCATCCGCGATCCCCTGTCGGGAAGGACTTATGTATATCAGGCAATGCGTGTTACGGGCTGCGCGGATCCGACAGTTCCTCTTTCCGAGACTCTGAAGGGCAAGCTGCCCCAGAGAAAGCTGACCACCGGTGCTGCCAGAGGATACAGTTCCTACGGTAACCAGATCGGTCTGGCTACGGG
>CACZQE010000009.1 GCA_902783205.1 uncultured Lachnospiraceae bacterium
GCTATGCCGCCCTTGACAAATACCCATTAGTTTATTATAGTATATTTGTGCAATTTAACCAATTATCTGACTTTTCAAGGATAACTTTTACACAGGGAGATTAAAAAATGGCGAAAAAAACGACAGTTTTAATGATTTTGGATGGATTCGGTCTGAATGACAATCCTAAGGCAAATGCACCTTACGAAGCCAACACACCGAATATCGACGCATTAAAGGCAGAGTGTCCTTTTGTTCCGGGCAATGCCAGTGGTCTTGCAGTCGGACTGCCGGAAGGACAGATGGGCAATTCTGAGGTCGGCCACCTGAACATGGGTGCGGGACGTATCGTCTATCAGGAACTGACCCGTATTACCAAGTCCATACAGGATGGAGACTTTTTTGAGAGAGAAGCTTTCCTGAAGGCAGTGGAAAACTGTAAGGCAAACAATTCCACCCTCCATATGTGGGGACTTTTATCCGACGGCGGTGTCCACAGCCACAACACACATCTTTACGGACTTCTTGAACTGGCAAAGAAGAACGGACTGACGGATGTATGTGTACACACTTTCCTGGACGGAAGAGATACTCCTCCGGCATCCGGAAAAGGATACATTGAGGAACTTCTGGCTAAGATGAAAGAGATCGGTGTCGGCAAGATTGCCTCGATCGAAGGCCGTTACTATGCAATGGACAGAGATAACCGCTGGGAGCGTGTGGAGAAAGCTTACGCGGCACTCGTATACGGAGAAGGCGTACGCGAGACCGATCCGGTTGAGGCTATGGAGCATTCCTATGCCAATGAAGTAACAGATGAGTTCGTACTTCCCACGGTAATCGAGGAAGACGGAAAGCCTGTAGGCATTGTAAAACCCAATGACTCCGTGATTTTCTTCAACTTCCGTCCCGACCGGGCAAGAGAGATCAGCCGTGCTTTCTGTGATCCCGAGTTTGCGGGATTTGAGAGAAGAAACGGTTTCTTCCCCCTGGTTTATGTCTGCTTTACAGATTATGATGTGACCATCCCCAACAAGCTGGTGGCATTCGGCAAGGAAGAGATCCGTGAAACATTCGGAGAGTTCCTGGCTCAGAAGGGACTTAAGCAGCTTCGTCTGGCTGAGACAGAGAAGTATGCACATGTAACATTCTGCTTCAACGGCGGCGTGGAAGTTCCGAACGAGAACGAAGACCGTATCCTGGTCAAGTCCCCGGCCGTTGCAACTTATGACATGCAGCCGGAGATGAGCGCACCTGAAGTCTGTGACAAGCTGGTAGAGGCAATTGAATCCGGAAAGTATGATGTGATCATCATGAACTTTGCAAATCCGGATATGGTAGGACATACGGGCGTCATGGAAGCGGCGATCAAGGCGGTTGAGACCATCGATACCTGTGTCGGAAGAGCAGTGGAAGCTGTTAAGAAGACCGGCGGACAGATGTTCCTGTGCGCAGATCACGGCAACTGTGAGCAGATGGTCAACTATGAGACCGGCGCTCCCCATACCGCACATACGACCAATCCTGTTCCCTTCATCCTGATCAATTACGATCCGGCCTACACACTGAGGGAGGGCGGATGCCTTGCGGATATCGCTCCGACCCTGATTGAGATGATGGGCATGGAGAAGCCTGAGGAGATGAGCGGCGAAAGCCTGTTGATTAAAAAATAGTGACAGTTATTCTATTGAATAACAAAGTAATATGTTAATTAAAACTGAGGCAGCCGGGCTGTCTCAGTTTTTTGACGGGAGGTAAAGCGTGAAGATCGGCAGAAATGACAAATGCTGGTGTGGCAGCGGCAGAAAATATAAACATTGCCACATGTCCTTTGATAACCGCATCAGGGATTATTATAACCGGGGCTATGAAGTGCCGGACCATTCCATGATAAAAACACCCGCGCAGATTGCAGGGATCCGGGAAGCCGGAAAGAGAAACACCATGGTTCTGGATTACATTACACCTTTTGTTAAAGAGGGCGTATCCACTCTGGAACTGGACCGGCTCATCGAATCCTATAC
>CACZQE010000010.1 GCA_902783205.1 uncultured Lachnospiraceae bacterium
ACATATCTCTGTCTGTCAGCTAAAGAATGGTTCATAAACTCTTTCTGAGCTTTTGCGGACGCTTCAATAGCCTCATCCATTGTATCGAAGATACCATAGCCGTAATCTTCACATGAACAGCCGTTTTCCACATCGTTAAGGACTTTTTTAACGACTTTTTCGATTAATGCAACGTCAATATTCATTATGCCTTTCCTCCTTGCATTTTTTCTAATGCATATGTAGCAACTGCCATATCTTCATCAGCAGTTCCTCCGCTAACTCCGATAGCCCCTATTACCTGGCCATCAGAGAATATCGGATACCCGCCTCCGAAGCAAATAATCCGGCCATCGCCCGAATTATGAAGACTCCACAGGCTCTCACCTGGTTTCGTCACGTCGGCAAGATCAGAAGTAGGACACTTTAAAGCACAGGCAGTATATGCTTTATCCTGAGAAACCTTAGTACTGATCAGAAGTGTTCCTTCCATACGCTGGAAATATATAAGATTGCCTCCTGCGTCCACTGCTGAGAATGCAACAGGAACACCGATTTCTTTGGCTTTTTCTACCGCGAAGTCAGCCATCTTTTTTACACTTTCCAAAGACATATCCATAACACATTCCCCATCGTCAGTACCAAGCATCTCTTTTACAATGCTCCTGACCTGTTCTTTCAACTCGTCTACTTCTTTCTGCTGTGCTCTGGCCTCTTCGATTCTGGCCATTGCAAAACAGGCATCAGACAGACGGTTGATATACTTCTTGAGCTCATCACGAACTTCAATCTGTTTCGCCAACGTTGTTATCTTTCTTTCCGCTCTTCTTACTACAGTGCGTGCAACATGTAGTGTTGCGGAGGAAGGATTAACTCCCGGAACTACGAATTCACGCATGGGACCGACAATCTCAGTGGACTTGTCAATGATATCTTCAAGATACTTGATGTCGTCTTCGCTGATCTTGTCCTTGAGCATTTCCATGCCTTTTTCGTCACTGGCGAATTCGGCTCCGGCCATAAACATCCGTTTCTGGATTTTGCTTATGTATTCTCTTATATCCGGTGATTCTGTCTGCGCAAGCGCAACGCCAAGGTTAGAAATAGCCTCGTCGATCGTGCCGTACACATCCACGTTCAGACTGTCTTTTCCGACTCTGGATCCGCCGAAAAGTCCGGTCGTTCCTTTGTCACCGGTCTTTGTATAGATATTTGCCATCGACTCACACCCTTAGCATTGCGATATTTCTACCGTATCGACAATTCCAACAACGGCTGCGTCCACAGGAATTTCCTTATTTTTACCATCAGGATCTTTCCCGCCGGCTTTCCGGGCGGAACTGCCTTTTACAATAATAACAGTTTCACCATCTCCGGCTCCAACAGTATCAATGGCAATTTCTGTCTGCTTTTTCGCTGTCAGGTCCTGGTTGATCTTTTCGATGATCAGGAACTTACAGCCTGTCAGACTCGGTACTTTGATAGTAGAAACTACTGTGCCAATTACTTTACCTAAATACATGTCTTCACCTACTTATTCTGTGACAATCATAATGCCACGTTCATTTGCTGCGTCTTTTGCGAGTCCGGTAATAATAGCATCCTTTCTCACAATGATAGTTTTGCATCCTGAATATCTGGAAATATCAATCCTGCCGATCACTTTTTTATCGATGAATGCCTGGCCGCTTAAGCTGCCGTCCTCATTCTCGCATCCACATGTGTTGGGTCCGTGAACAGGCTTTTCAGGCTCATCTGCAAGTCCCATATCGGGGAACTTGAACCCTTCAGTAAAGACGTCCTCTACTTTGGTAAACAGGTTCTCCGCAGTGGTCAGCACGATACCATATGTGATAAGGTCTGCCAGGTTGCTTCTCATTTTTGCTTTATAAGCATCGGATACTTTAAAGCCGATCTGCTCTCTGACCTTATTATCGGGACAACAGCCGTCGATTGCTGCCACAACGGGCTTGCCGGCAGCCATTGCCGAAAAGATCATATTAGTGATCAGGTTGTCATTAATGCAATTTGCTGTTTTGGCAGCCGTATTGATCGTAAGAGCAGGAACGATAACAAACTGTGCATCACTTATTATCTGTCTGCCATTAACCGGAGCGCCTTCAACATAAATGGCATCCGGATCGATATCATCTTTGATACGTTTCTCGGTAAGTACTTCCCCTGCAGCTTTGGAAAGAACAGCTGTCAACTGCCAGCCCTGTTCCTTTAAAGCCTTTAAAGACTCCACAGCGTCCGTATAACCGATCAGTGCGCCTGTAAAAAGCACTGCGGCTTTTTTATAAGCACTCATGTATCTCAGAATGACCTGATCTGAAATATAGTCCACAATGGTTGACATAAGCGCATTTTCAAAATCAATTTTATTCATCATTTATGTCACCTATTGTTTAATGCAATTCATTGCAATTCCCAGTGGTGTTACCAGTAATGGTTCTTTAGGCTTGAGTGTCTTTACTCCGATCTGCTTTTCGAATACTTCCTCAAAGCGCTTGAAGCTGCAGGCACCGCCTACTACATAAATGACGTCCACGTCATAACCTTCTATAAAGCGGGCTACAATGGCCGCCATTTTTTCAATTACCGGTTTCACAACCGGAAATACAAGTAATTCCTGTTTGGGATCTTTTTTGATTCTCTCTGCTTCTTCGAAAGAACATCCAAGGCTTCCTGCCAGCACGAGGGACATGTGTGTACCTCCCGTAGGCTCGTCGGCCGTGAAGATTACTTCTCCGTTTTTCAGGATGCTGATCCCGGTGGTTCCGCCACCTACGTCAACTACCGCACCTTCGGTTATGCCCAGTACAGATGCTGCCGCAGTCGGCTCATCCACTACATTGATGACATCAAGTCCAACGGACTCGACAACATTTGAGATCACTTTGACATTTCCAGAGATGATTCCCGGAGGAATTGCTGTGGCCGCTTCGTGAAACTCCACGCCCATCATCTCTTCAAGTTTCGCCTTCATGTTGCGGACTGCTCTGGATGCTCCCATAAAGTCTACCACAATCCCGTCCCTCACAACTGAGGAGGGATAAGTCGCACCGGCAATCGGAGTATCATTCTCATCAACCACCGATAGAACAATATTTGCGGTTCCAAGGTCAACTCCCAGTTTCAGGTTCCCCTCATAAGGAAGAAACTCTTCATTCCTGATCAGCTCGGAAAATCCGATTAATATATTGTTATAATCGTTCATATGATCCTTTACTATTTAGATTTCCTCGGCGAAAATCTTATGCAGCCGGACAGCTGCCGGAGCAGCTGTCCGGCTGTCATTATCTTTGATCAGACTTCTGATTATTCGTCAGAACTCTTTTTCTTTTTTGATTTGCTACGTTTCCCTGTTGATGTTTTCTTCTTTGAAGAACCCTCTTTTGCAGGTGCTTTCTTAACCGGTTCTGCTTCGGCAACAGGTGTTTCCTCTGCCGGAACAGTTTCAGCTACAGGTACTTCAACTGCGGGAGCTTCCTCTACGGGAGCTTCTGCAACAGGTTCTTCTGCTGCGGGAGCTTCCTCTACGGGAGCTTCTGCAACAGGTTCTTCTGCTGCGGGAGCTTCTGCAGGTGCTTCTGCAACAGGTGTTTCCTCTACGGGAACTTCTGCCACAGGAGCTTCCTCTGCAGGTGCTTCCTCTACGGGAGCTTCTACAACAGGTTCTTCTTTAAGATCTTCAACTACAGGCGGTTCAGGTGCTTTTTCAGTCGGTTCCTCTGCTTTCGGAGCTTCTTTCGGCTTCCAGTTCTTTACCAGGACTGCCGGACGATTTGTAGCTTTGGGACGAACACCTTTTGCCAATGCGATCTCACCGCCGACGTTCTCGCCATTATAGATCATAATGTCTTTCATTCCGTCTGCGGGACGTGCCATCAGTACGACACTCTTTGTTCCGCTTAATGTACCGTTTACTGCTTCCGCAGCGCGCTTGCCGATAGCGATCGCAGATTTAACTGCGCCGACATTACCTTCAACCTTTACAGTACACATGCCGTCGCCCTTGGTATATTCGTATCCGAGAAGCTTGACATTAGCGCCCTTTACCATTGCGTCTGCCGCATTAACTGCTGCGGCAAGTCCAAAAGTTTCAACGAAACCTACTGCATTTTTTCCAGCCACCTTCACACCTCCTTACATTTCAGATTTTTCACAGTCAGTCGAGGGATTTAAAGGGCATCTTTTTCACGAGCCTTGCCGCATTAGATCCCAGGTTGCGATACTGATCTGTCTGATAAATTTTAATTCTGAACAACGGAGCCTCACGTTTGAGTTTCTCATACTGAAGGACGATTCCTTCTTTGCTGATTCCAACTCCGACTCCGATTCTCGAACTTATACTGGCCTGATAAGCAAGCTCCAGGACATCTGAAATGTTTTTGGGCTGAACATCATAAGGGATTCCTTCCTCCTCAATGCCCAACAGGACATCCCTGAAGTCAGATTCGGAAAGATGGTCACAGTCAAAATAAACTTTGATTGAAGGTCTGTTTTTCAGACCTGTATTTGATCCTTCCATATTTATCTCCTAATTCTCAGCACAAGACATTGCAAGTCCTGTAGCAACTGCGTTCCGGGGTCCCTCACAACCACGGATATTTCCCCGGCCAGCTACTATATTGTATTGTGAAAGTGCGTCTGTTACCAAAGTCGGCACTTCGAAATCAAGTGCTGAACCTCCTACTAGCACCACAAAGGCGATATCTCTGACATTTCCGGTCGGGCTGACCTTCACAAGCGAGCGGATCGCGTTTGTTACAAACACTTTCTTTTTGGCATTTGTCCTCACGACTCTGATCTTTTCCATGGAATCCAGGCCTTCAATAGGTACCATGGTTCCGTTATCCTTTACAAGTACGACCTTGGGGAAAAGGTTGGGGTCGAGAGGTTCGTCAAAGAACTGAACTGTTCCGTCCTCATGTCTGATATGGAAGAAGCTTTCAACCTTGGCCAGCGGATATTTTTTAATATCCTCTGCCACATCAAAATCTTCTATGCCAAGCTCAGATTGAATCAGCAATGTGACCATATTGCCTGCGCCCGCAAGATGAACAAGCTTTACTTCGCCTTTACTGTTAATAATAGAAGCGTCTGTAGAGCCTGCGCCCATATCCACGATGGCAAGCGGAACGTCAGTACCCGGGGTTGTCAGCGCACCCTTTATAGCCATATCAGCTTCAACACCGCCAACATATACAGGTATGCTTAATCTTTCTGTCAATTCCTCAGCAATCATCTGCATCTGAAGTTTATCTGCCTTTACCATGGCTGCGATACCTACAGCGCTTTCGAGTGTGTACTCGTTGGCAAGAGCGCCTTTGACCTTTTGCGGTGTATAGGTGTCTACAGCAAGCAGATCCTGTATTTTGATGTCTTTAGGATGCTGGTTTGTAAGATTTGACATGACCTGGCGCACTTTTTCAAGCATGCCGCCGGCATTTGTTCCGGGTTCGCCTTTAATATCTTCGATCTCAGGAATGCTTCTTACTGCATCCATCATCTTTTCGGCTCCCTCGTCAACACCTACGGTAATCTTTCTTTTTGCACCAATAATCTGAATAGACCCTGCCGGAATACGTCTTTCCTTGACATCTCCTTCGGGGGTTTTGATTACAACCGCGGATCTGTTTCCGATCAGCGCTCTTGCGATCGGTACTACAGACTTTGTATCGTCTGATGAGAGTTTGAACAAGGTTGCAATTCCGTATGGATTTGAAAGTACTTCAACAACGCCGCCCATGGGGGCAACCTCGACTGCACATAACATACCCAGCGGTACTTTTTCGATCATTCCAACCTCATCAACGATCGGAATCTTCCTGTTCAGACGATTGTTAATCAAAACGCCATCATCTCTCTGGACAATGGCACCTGTGATATGGAGGACTTTTTCATATCTGTTGATAATAGAAGCTGCAGTTTCAAAGGGAATACGTGACGGAATAACTACAATCACATCCGTATCTTCTTTGACCTTGTCAAGTCGGTCTATCATCTGAGATATTCCAACACCAATCCCAATACCGCCAGGGGTATTGGGATTGTGTCCAATCATCGTAGATTCTGTGATAATAGTTTCGGTTATCGTCTCCATGGCAACATCTCCGATTACCGGAGCCGCCTCATTGACCCGAACCTCATCAAGGTCTTTGGTCTCAAGGCCGATTTTATCCAGAGCATTCTTCAATGATCTGAAAACGCCATGAATATTCTGTTTCGTTCCCTTGATTCCGGTGGTATCTGTGATGCCACTGGCAAGGAACGTAACATTTTTTCCATCGATCCTGGCAATTGTACTTTCAGTTGTAGCATTACCAATATCAACGCCCGCAACTAGTTTCACGATTATACCTCCGTTGATTCAATCAACTTATGCCTTTTTTAAACGATTACGTTTCTCGTAGA
Organism: uncultured Lachnospiraceae bacterium; assembly: GCA_902783205.1. Next base: position 6,400 of record CACZQE010000010.1, read on the forward strand.
TGTCAGCAGCTTCTTTAACAAAGTTGCCGGATACAACTGCGCCGTACTCGTTAATGAGCTCATCGCCGATTGCATATAATTCAGCTTTCGTTGAACGATAAGGTCTAAGAGCATTGTAGATCTCAAGAAGACGAGCATCCGGTACCGGAATAAGCTCACCGGCTCTTCTTAAGTTAACAGCGAAGAATCCACGTCCTGCGGACTCTGCTACCTGAGCCTGAAGCTCAAGTGTCTCTTTTCTGATACGGAAATCTTTAGCAGTTAATGTGCCGTCAACAACACCTTCAAGTGTTAACTCATCCAGGGTCTTTCCTGATGCACTCTTGATTAACTCAGGCTTTTTCTCTCCAATCGGATAATCAGCGACTGTTACTTTCTCTTCACATTCGCAAGCTGCCTGAGATCCCTGCATATTCTTAAGGACTTCCTGCATAATCTGTCTTACTAATAATTCCTGATCCACTTCGACACCTCCGATTATTTAAATTCAACTCTAAGAGCCTTAGGAGCTTTATCTCTGTCTGCATGTTCTGTCTCTTTAATGTGAAGAACTGCGGATAAAGCCTGATACTTAGGTCTTGCCATCTGATCGTTCCTTACAGGCACCGGACTGGGTGATTCGCCCTTTGCATACTGAGCTGCATTCTTTCCGATTTGTCTGTATGTATCGAGGTCAATCAGCGGACACTGCGGGAACAGCTCCAGGTTAGACAGCGGCGGAAGGTCTTTCTGATGAATTACAGTAGTACCTTTGGACTGAATTCCAATACCAATGCCTGATCCGGATAACTCAGCAGCATCATGTGCTACGAAGGATACATCGGATGTTCTGTAAACTTTAACGATTCTGCAGGAAACGCCTTCCTCCTCGAGACCGGCCATGATCTCTTTTACGATATCAGCATGGGGAATTCCAAGGATATTCGTTGTCTGGGAAGCGCCGAATGCAGGTGCAAGGCCTAATACAACTTCGTTCGGGTTTGTGCCTTTTTCAGCGTCACCGATCTCAGTAATCTTCATGCCTTCGCTCTCATAAGATTCGCCTTCCGCTGCGGAAGCTGCACTCATCTCTTTCAGAACTTCAGCGATAACGCTCTTTAATAATCTTTCATCAATTGCCATTATAGTTCACCTTCCTTATCCGATTAAAGCTTAGACGGATCAACAGCAGTACGAATATCAGAAATCTTCTCCCAAAGTTCGGGGCTGATCTGGTATCCTGTCATCGGTCCTTCGTAACAGTTCGGGCTGTTAACTGCCGAAATTACATGGAATGTATCATCAAGCATGGATGCTGTATGCAGATAGTCACCAACAACCTTAGCCTTCTGAATATTGAATACGGACTCAGCAACGTCTTCAAATCCCTCTTTGTAAAGAGCCTTAACAAAGTCAAGACCTGTTACGCCACGCTCTAACATCTCTGTTGCAGCCTTAAGGTCAGCGACAACATCACGGTCAGGCATATCCTGGGATCCACGTGCATATGTTCCAGCTTCAACTTCTTCGTCTGTAATTTCCGGTAATCCTAAGCCGCGGAAAAGTGCCTGAATGGCTCTTGCAGCTTTGTTACGTGCAGCGACAACGGTCTCTTCGTCAGCCGGTATAAGACCTGCATCGACTTTAAGATCTCGCTGAATTGCGCACCAATCATCATAATCGTCAGCATCCCAGTTGGATCCTGCGAACATGTTATCATAGTTCGGAGTTGCAGAATATCCGGAGCAGATGTAGTCAGTTCCGGGGATAAACTGCGGAATGGAACGAGCCACTCTTCTAAGATCAGAATGTGTAAATGTCTGGTCGTTGGAGGATGCGTTCTCAAGATCAAGCATACCAGCGATCAGGTTCTCACATGCAACGGCGCGGATACCGCCAGGAACAGCGGCAGGAACACCGATACAGGATACAGAACCGTTCTGTGTACCCTGAACACCTGCACCTCTTGTAACACCAAGGCAACGAGCCTCAAGATAAAGCATGGAGCATCCTTCTGCCATACCCATCTGAACTTCGGAACCGGTACCGGATGTGAATCTCATCTTAACACCACGGGATGCGTAGCAGGATGCAAGGAATGCCTTGGACCATGGAGTATCATCACCATCCATGAATACGTCCTCAGTTCCGTATACGGAAACTGTCTCAGCGTATGCGGTGTAACCTCTCATACCAAGGTCAAGCTCT
>CACZQE010000011.1 GCA_902783205.1 uncultured Lachnospiraceae bacterium
GGCCATCGAAGACAAGTTTGAAACCATGCCAGTGGTCGCCGATGTTGTCATAGGCGGTTTTCCCTGTCAGGATATATCTATCAATGGAAAAATGGCGGGTATCGATGGAAAAAGAAGCGGCCTGTATATCTGGATGGTAAAGGCTGTTGACAGAATCCGTCCTAAAGTTTTCATTGCGGAAAATGTGAAAGCCTTGCTTATGAAGAGGCATGAAGCTTCGCTTGATCGTGTCATTAGAGATTTTTCAGCGATTGGCTACAATATCTCATACCATCTCTACGACGCGGCTGATTACGGTGTTCCTCAGACACGCGAACGAGTTATTATTGTGGGGATCCGTAAAGATATAGACGCGACATTTAGCCCACCGACTCCCATTACAGCAGAAAAGCCAGTAACGGCAAAAGAGGCTTTGCAGGATTTGGAAAACAAGGCTGAAGATCAGTCAATAAATCATATCTGGTCAGCGGCAAAGCCGTCCTCGGGCCAAGGACTTCGTTTTCTGACAGCTGACGCTCCGGGTACAACTATGCGTTCGGAATGCCATGGAAACTTACAGTTTCATTACTCACTTCCGAGGCGTATTTCCATGCGCGAAGCGGCTCGCATACAATCATTCCCGGATGATTTCATTTTTGTGGCTAAACTGCGGGAAACTGAGAGGATGATAGGAAACGCAGTACCGCCGGTATTCGCGTGGCATGTCGCCAATTCCGTGCTTGATGTGCTTAAAGAAGCTGAAGGAGGAGAAGTGCGTGAACATCGAAGTGTTTCACTATCTGTTGGATAAAATCTGCTGCCAATTGACTGAAGAAGCGCGATCTTCCGGGTTTAAAAAGGCTTTGGCATTTGAAAACCGTGTCCGCGAAGTTACTCAAGCTCAGGCCGATTTATTGGACGCTGATATTGATACACAACGAGGATCTTTAAAGGCGTTCCAATCTGATTTTCCATTGAAATTGTCAGTTGATATGAATCCCCCAGCGCAGGGATTTCCAGATATTGTGCTTGGTGATGTAGGAATTGAAGTCAAGTTTACGGAAGCTGATACTTGGCGCTGCATTGCCAATTCTGTCCTGGAAACAAATAAGGTACAATCAGTTAAGCACATCTGTGTAGTTTACTGTAAAATGGGAGGCGTTCCAGAAGTCCGGTATGATGACTGGGAGCATGCGGTGATGCATGTCCGCACTTCACATGTGCCACGCTTTGAATTGGAAATAGGGACAGAGCGCTCCCTGTTCTCTATTATGGGAATTTCCTATGACAGTTTTTCAGCGCTGGAGATGTCTGAAAAAATGGTTTATATCCGCAACTATGCTCGTTCACGTCTGAAAGAAGGCGAGCATTTATGGTGGCTTGATGATCCTTCTGATGACTCTGCAAGCAGCCATGCCCTGCCGCTTAACGCCCGTTTGTACACTAATCTTGAAATGGACGAAAAAACAAGGCTAAGAGCGGAAGCTGTATTACTCTGCCCACAGATACTCAGCTCAGGACGAAGCAGGCACAAGTATGACGATCTGGTAATGTTCATGCTGACATACCATGGTGTCTTGTGTCATCAGGCGCGAGATTTGTTTTCGGCTGGTTCCGCGGCAGGAGTTGGTGGGAACGGGCGAATCAAAGAAACGAAGATGGAAGATCGTTTAGTTGGAAAAGACTTTGACGGGATCTATATTCTCCGAGCCCTTCTACTACTGGAAGATGACATGGTTAAGGCTGCTGGTTATCTCGAAGACAAACTATTCATTGAATACTGGGGAGAAGAAGCATGCTCGAAAATCGATATTCATTCCCCACGGGCAAGAATACGCTACTGGCTGGAGCAAGCCGATAAATACGCAAATGAGTGGAGACCATCAGATTACCTGTTTCTCGACTATCAGCAGTAGCGTTATTTCAAAAAAGGACTTGGTTCAATGCGCGATTCAGAAACAACGCATAGGATAATGTCTTCTATCCGCTCAAAGGATACGAAACCGGAAATGGCTTTGCGTAGGGCGTTATGGAAACGTGGCATGCGCTATCGCGTCAACGACCCAAAACTGCCAGGCAAACCTGATATCGTCTTCTCACGGGCAAAGATCGTTGTGTTCTGCGATGGTGATTACTGGCATGGGCACAACTGGGCTCTTCGAGGTTATGCTTCTCTCGAAGAAGAGCTGACGCGGTATGGCGAGTACTGGCAAAAGAAAATCCGTAGGAATGTTGAAAGAGACGTGAAAAACAATCAGTTGTTGAACGAAGCTGGCTGGATGGTCATTCGTTTCTGGGAGAGCGACATCAAGGCGGATGTAGAAAAATGCGCTGATCATGTTCACTCAGAATACAGTAAGCGAGTGTATGGAAGTAAAAACTAAAATCCGGTAGGAGGTACTCCGATGCCTTTCACGATAAGTGTTGCGGGACAAGTGGGACAGATCAAACTTGCGCAGTCAAAGGCGCTCTGGCCCTTGTTTGAAACTGTAGTAAACTCAATTCAGTCGTTAGAAGATACTGATGAACCGAATAAAACGATCATAGTAGAAGCCCATCGAGATCCCTCTGTCCAGATAAAAATCTCTTCTGATGGCTCAAAGATCGAAGAACCCTCACACTTTGTTGAGTTTGTAGTAACCGACAATGGGAATGGCTTCAACGATGAAAATTACCGGTCATTTATGGAAGCATATTCCCAGCTAAAGGTAAAGAAAGGCTGCAAGGGAATAGGTCGATTTTTGTGGTTAAAAGCATTTGAAGAGATTGGAATAGTCAGCACATTCATGGCGTCTGGCAAGTGGTATCGGCGCACTTTCACTTTTTCGATCAATGGAATCACTCCGGAAGATAATCTCGAGGCTCTTTCCGGAGATAGTTACACAAGGTCGACACAGGTATATTTGAAAGGCTTCATTCCTTTATATAGGGATTCTGTCGGGTATAAACTTGACAGCTTGGCAAAAAAGATAATTGAGCACTGCCTCCCATATTTCATAATGGGCACATGCCCTGTCATCATATTGAAAGATAATCGCGGTGAATCGATTCAGTTGAATGATTATTACGACAGGACTTATAAGGACTCTCTTCACCATGAGCCGATGACTCTAAAAAACAGAAACTATATACTTTATCATATGCTTCTCCAAGAAGGAGCCGATAAACATGAATTGCATTTATGCGCAAACAACCGTGAAGTGAAGTCATTTGATCTATCTAAAAAGATACCAAATCTTCAGAAACGTTTGGAAGCAGAAGAAGGTAGCGTTTATTATGTTGGTTATCTCGCAAGTGATTACCTGGATCAGGCTATAAACGCAGAGCGCTCCGAATTCGTCTTTTCCGAACTTCCCATCATGGGAGATTCCAGCCCAGCGAGTGAAGATGAAATCGTTGACGCCGCGATTGGCATTATAAAAATATATCTACATGATGACCTGACACGGATAAATGAAGAAAAACGGCAGCAAATTGACAGGCTTGTTCAGAGCGCTCGACCACAATATCGTTATCTACTGAGCAGGCGACCGGCGGTTTATGATATTATTCCAGCCGGACTGACAGACGATAAATTGGATCTCGAGTTATACCGACACCAACAACAGTGGGAATATGAGACCGCCAGGACAAAGCAGGAAATCGATGAACACATTAGGCAAGAGGTGGAGCCGGATTCTGTTTTCGAGAAGTTATTTAGGGAATACTGCCAGAATATAACTGATCTAAGCCGCGCGGGCCTGGCTGAATATGTCGCTCGCCGTAAGGCTGTTATTGAATTACTCGAACAAGCGCTCGAGGCGGATAATAGTGGAAAATACAGCAAAGAGTCGAGAATCCATTCTATTATATGCCCCATGCAAACAACCTCAGATGAGGTGCCTTTTGAAGACATGAATCTGTGGCTTATTGATGATAGACTGGCATATCATTACTATCTCGCTTCTGATAAGAGAATAGATACACTAAATCCGTTGCTGTTGCAAAGTGGTGATAGCAGGAGAATGGATATTGCGGTTTTTGATTCTGCTATGTCTTATACAGCTGATCCTGAAAACATCAACTCCATCACAATCGTTGAGTTTAAAAGACCGATGAGGAATGATGGTGAAAACGATCCAGTTGCGCAAGTTTTGAGATACGTGAAAGCCATAAAGGATGGTAAGATCACCAAAAAGAATGGCCGTAGCTTTGGTGACATGAGTCGTGTTGCCTTCTATTGTTATGTGATTGCCGATTTGACCCCTTCTTTGTGCGAGTCTGCTGAACTCGCTTCCTTAACAAGAACTCAGGACGGACAAGGATACTTTGGATACAATCCGTCTCGAGGAGCCTATATTGAAGTTATCTCTTATGATAAACTTCTTAAAGACGCAAAACAAAGGAACCAGGTTTTGTTTGATAAGCTATTTAACCCGAAAAATGGTGACGTGTCATTCCCTGAGTTATTGGGATAATTGAGCAATAAGCGCCTCTCATCCACAACCGGAAGAGAGGCGTTGTTCATTGTTTCTGATAAAACGCGCACTCATACCCATCCGCCCGCAGCTCGATTCTAGGCAGCCACGGCGGCGTCCTCCCCATCTGCTCACAGACAGCGTCCAGCGATACCCGGGGATCGCACTCGATGATCAGCTCGTCGTGAACGTGCCCGCAGATAAAACAGTGCGACAGCGTCCGCATGGCGTATGCCAGGATATCCCGGCTGACGGCTTGAACGATGTTCTCGACGAACTTCGGACCGTAGGATTCGATGCGGCTCCACTTTTTCTGGGCGTCGATGCCCATATACGTGACGGACTTGCCGCCGAACTTGTTCTCGCCGATGCGGGGCTTAACATAGGCCAGACGACGACCGGACGGCAATGTGATAAACAGCATGCCGTTGTGGACCTCAAAATGGACGCAGCCGACCTTTTGCGGGATTCGCATCTCGATGGCGGTCTTCGCTGCCTCGTCCACTGCCCACCAGTAGGCCACGATGTTGGGATTGGATTCGCGCCACATAGTGACCAGTGGCTGAAGCTCGTCTTCAGTCAGCCCCATGTCCAATGCGCCCATGGCCTTCAGCGCGCCAACGGAGCCGCCGTACCCGAGGGCAAGCTCGGCGATCTTGCCCTTCTGGCGGAGGTGCGCATTCTGGCCGTGCTTTTCAACCGGCACGCCGAACATCCTACTGGCGCTCTCACAGTAGATGTCCCTGCCGTTGTGGAACACGTCGGCGCGCCACTTCTCCCCGGCCAGATGTGAAAGTACCCGCGCCTCTATGGCGGAAAAGTCGCTGACGATGAACTTGTAACCGGGGCGCGGAATGAACGCCGTGCGGATGAGTTCGGACAACACGGCGGGCACAGAGTCGTACAGCATGGACAGCATTTCATAATCCCCAGACTTGACCAGATCACGCGCCTGCTCCAGATCCTCCATATGGTTCTGGGGCAGGTTTTGCAATTGGATCAGTCTGCCAGCCCAGCGGCCGGAGCGATTCGCGCCGTAGAACTGGAACATGCCGTGGCAGCGGCCATCGGCGCAGACCGCGTTTTGCATTGCCTCGTATTTCCGCACGCTGCTCTTGGCCAGCTGCAGCCGGAGCGCCAGCACCTCCACCAGGTCCTCAGGCGCTGTTTTCATCATGGCGGCGACATCCTTCTTGCCCAGGCTGTAGACCTCCATACCGTTTTCAATCAAATAGACCTTCATCTGTGAGACCGAGTTGGGATTGTCCAGCCCGGTCTTTTTTTGCATTTTGGCAGTCAGGTCAGCCTTGGACAACTCGTCGATGCGCAGCGCCTGCGCCACCATCTCCCGGTCGATCATGATGCCGCGGTCGTTGATTTGCTGGTCCAGGTGATACTCATCCCATACGGTGTCCGGCACAGGGTAATGCCGCAGGCGCTCCTGGATCTGCATTTCCACCTGCACGTCGCGCTCATTGTACTTTTTGAATAGTGCCCATTTGTCCAGCGCATGCTCCGGCAGGTTCCATGCGCGACCAGCTGTTCTGCTGGGTGTGCAGAAAAACCGGATAAGCTCCTTGCCTTCCTTCAGCTTCTGCTCCTCAAAGCCCAGCACAGCGCCGACCTTTTCCAAGCCCAGCGGCAGCCCGTTGTACGCAGCCCACACCAGGGTGCATTTCCACGAAGCCGGATCCAGATAGTTCTGCACCGGATCACCCTCGATGCTGTATGTGGAGAAATACTGCGGGTAGTTCCGCCGCAGCCAGACGGAGAGACAGACGCGCTCGAAGCTGGCGTTGTAAGCCCATTTTGTCACCTGGTCATCGGACAGCGCCGCAAGAATGTCATTTGGAATGACGTCCCC
>CACZQE010000012.1 GCA_902783205.1 uncultured Lachnospiraceae bacterium
CTGATGTCCAAGGCGGGCAACGGACTTTTCCTTGCCCTTCTGCTCTTTGTAGGAATTCCCCTGCCCGGTACCGGTGCATGGACGGGTACACTGGCTGCAAGCATTCTGAATATGGATTTTAAGTCCAGCGTTCTTGCGGCCATGGGAGGAGTGCTTCTGGCAGGTATAATCATGATGGCTGCCAGTACAGGTGTGCTGGCTGTGATCGGTCTGTAGAAGGACAGGCCGGCTGATAAGGAGATTGACTTATGGATGACAGAATGGATTCAAAGAAAACGGAAAGGGCAAAAGACAGGGTAAAGGGATTCTTTTCAGAAATCTACGGTATGGATGCTCTGTCCTTCGGTCTGCTTCTCCTTTCCCTTCTTCTGAATTTGATAATGAGTCTGGTTCCTCTGCCGGTTCTCAACCGATTCAGCCCCATTTCACTGATTCCCCTGCTGATCGTCGGATTCAGGTTTTTCTCCCGATCAAAGGACAGGCGGGCCCTGGAGAACGACCGCTTTGTGGACAGGTTTTTTCCGGGAGAAGATTCCGAACGGGTCCTGATCAGAGAGGAGAAGAGGCAGGCAAGAGAGGAGCGAAAGACAGAGAGGGAACAGAGAAAGAATTTCCGTTTCTTTACCTGTCCCAAATGCAATCAGAGGCTCCGGGTGCCAAAAGGAAAGGGCATGGTGGAAATCACCTGCCCCAACTGCGAACACAAATTTGTCAAGAAAGCCTAGAAGCGGCTTCTTTTTTGGAAAATACACAACCACAATAATCCTGGCGGTAAAGACCGTATTGCCTGGATAGTTCGATAGAGCGGAGATATCCGCTCTTTTTTTTGAAGTCAGAAGGAAGATGCTTCACTCCGTACTCAGCTTCCAGTTCCAGACCGATCTCGTTGATCCAGTCGGCATTTTTGTGTGGACTGATGGAGAGAGTGGTAGTAAAGAAATCCGCGCCTGCCGCTTTAGCCATTATGGCCGCTTCCCGCATCCGCAAAGCATAGCAGCGCCGGCAGCGCTCGCCCCGTTCCGGAAGATCCTCCAGGCCTTTTGCCATCTCGAAAAAGAGGGACGGGTCATAGGTCCCTTCTTTGAAAGTTACGTGATCCTGATGACCGGCCTCACGGATCAGCCGGATCAGTTCTTCCTTTCTCTTGATATATTCTTCTTCCGGGGTAATGTTGGGATTATAGAAAAAAACAGTGATATCAAAATAGGGGACCAGATATTCCAGAACATAGCTGCTGCAGGGAGCGCAGCAGACATGCAGGAAGAGAGAGGGCCTCTGCCCCTCCTTTGTGATCCGGTCCAGGATCCCGTCCAGGGCCTTTTGCCAGTTGATTTTCTGTCTGTTTCTGCCGCTTTTTTCCTGAATCATGGTTTTTCCTCCTGTCTGATTATATATCATGTTTTTCCGGTCCGGGCAAGTAGCTAAGACATACTTGCCTTATGTGAATTACTGTGTTAATATTTATTCATTAAAAGTAATAAGTAAGCAAGATAATCGTATATTATGAAAGAATTGCAAGGACAATCCTTCAAAATGTTTATCTGAAACCAGAGCAGATGTGGACGGGGGAGTATAATTATGAAATTTACCAAAATGCACGGACTGGGAAATGACTACGTATATGTGAACTGCTTTGAAGAGGAGATAAAGAAACCGGAAGCCATGGCCCGCCGGGTCAGCAACAGAAATTTCGGCGTGGGTTCTGACGGCCTGATCCTGATCTGCCCGTCAGACAAGGCAGATTTTCGGATGGATATGTATAACTCAGACGGATCCAGGGCGGAAATGTGCGGCAACGGAATCCGCTGTGTAGGAAAATACGTATATGATTACGGCCTGACGGATCAGACCGAAATCACAGTGGAAACCCTTGCCGGCATCAAGGAGCTTAAGCTTTTTGTGTCGGACGGGAAAGTCAGTCAGGTAGAGGTAAACATGGGAGAACCCATACTGACACCTGCCCTGATTCCCGTAAAGACCAGCATGGACCCGCCGGTCAATGTCCCCATCGAAATCAGAGGAAGACAGGTTCATATGACCTGTGTCTCCATGGGTAATCCCCACGCGGTAATCTTTCTGGATCACAGTGTCAAAGATGTGGATATCGAGACGGCTGGTCCGGAATTTGAAAACCATATCATGTTTCCCAGAAGAGTGAATACGGAATTTGTCCGGGTCCTGGACCGGACCAGGGCAGAGATGAGAGTATGGGAAAGAGGCGCAGGGGAAACCCTTGCCTGTGGAACCGGAGCCTGCGCGGTGGCGGTGGCCTGTATCCTGAACGGGCTCACGGAAGACCAGATTACCGTGAACCTTCTGGGCGGTGACCTGAAGATCCGGTGGGACAGGGAAAAGAACCTGATCTATATGACCGGACCGGCAGAAGTTGTTTTTGACGGAGAACTGTATCTGTAAGGAGAAAGATTATGTATAGGCTGAATGAAAACTATCTGAAACTGCCGGGCTCTTATCTCTTTTCCGGTATTGCAAAAAAAGTTGCTGAATTTAAAGAGGCCAACCCTGACCGGAAGGTGATCAGCCTGGGAATAGGCGATGTGACCCTGCCTCTGGTGCCGGCCATTATTTCCGCCCTGCATGAAGCCGTGGATGAGATGGCTTCCCCCGGCACATTTAAAGGATATGCCCCGGACCTGGGCTATGCATTTCTCAGGGAGACGATCGCTGCAGAAGACTACAGATCCAGAGGCTGCAATATCAGCCCGGACGAGATTTTCATCAGCGACGGCGCCAAATGTGACTGCGCCAACATACAGGAAATATTCAGTCAGGATACCCGGATTGCTGTCTGTGATCCGGTCTATCCCGTCTATGTGGATTCCAATGTCATGGCCGGACGTACAGGAAACTATGACCCGGCTGCGGGAACCTGGAGCCGGGTGATCTACATGCCCTGCACGGCTGAAAACGGATTCTCCCCGGATTTCCCGGATGAGGATCCCGGTCTGATCTATCTGTGTTTCCCCAACAATCCCACAGGAACGACCCTGACAAAGGACCAGCTGCAGGACTGGGTGGATTATGCCATTCGGATCGGCGCTGTAATCATATATGACGCCGCCTATGAAGCCTATATCAGCCGGGACCAGGTAGCCCACTCTATTTATGAGTGCAAAGGCGCCGAGTCCTGCGCCATAGAGATAAGAAGCTTTTCAAAAAATGCCGGATTTACCGGAACCAGGCTGGGATTCACGGTGGTTCCGAAGGCAATACGCTGCGGGGAAGTCAGTCTTCACAGCCTCTGGGCCAGAAGACACGGAACCAAATACAACGGAGCCCCCTATATTATTCAGAAAGCGGGAGCTGCCTGCTACAGCAGGGAAGGGAAAGCCCAGCTTAAGGAACAGGTCGCTCTCTATATGGAAAACGCCCGTGTCATCCGGCAGGGACTGGCGGATTGCGGCTATGAAGTATACGGAGGTATTGACGCCCCTTATATCTGGATGAAGATCCCTGCAGGGATGACCTCCTGGGATTTCTTTGACAGGCTTCTTACTTCGGCAGCTGTAGTCGGAACACCGGGCTCGGGATTCGGACCAAGCGGAGAAGGATACTTCCGTTTGACAGCATTTGGTAATAAGGATGATACGAAAATCGCAATAGATCGGATCCGTTTATTATAAAAGTGTGAATATTTCTTTAATTATCACCCGAAAGGGTGATTTTTTTTCTCCTTTGTGGTATCATACAGTGTGAATATTAGTTTGTTATTTTGGCAAATAATCCTTTTTCTCGTTCTTTTCTTAGCGGGCGGGAACGGGAAACGGTTGACTAAGACAACACACAGCAACCATCAGGAGGTTATCAGATGTTTGGCGATTGGTGGAAACGGAATACCAGAGAGGCAACAGAGGATGCTTTCGAGAAGCTCGAAACATCCCATGAAGACGACACGATTAAGCAGGTGTATTCTGAAGACTCGAATGGAAATAAGACTGAGAACGGATTTACATACAGTGGAGAAACTGATGATGATCTGGTTTCCGAATATGAAGAAGTAAATTATGAACCGGACGGAATTACTATATCTTCCGGCCAGGACAACGATGGAGAGGTCTCAGCTTATGAGGCCTTATATGATGAAGAGGAAAGTCCGGCAGAAGACGATATCAATACGGACTTTTTGGAATACATGGAAGCCGACCATGAAAAGGCTGACGGCGAGTACGAAGAGGACGGTGAAGAGACCGACGGCGAGTACGAAGAGGACGGCGAAGAGACCGACGGCGAGTACGAAGAGGACGGCGAAGAGACCGACGACGAGTACGAAGAGGACGGCGAAGAGACCGACGACGAGTACGAAGAGGACGGCGA
>CACZQE010000013.1 GCA_902783205.1 uncultured Lachnospiraceae bacterium
ACCGCATCCTCTACTGTCGATCCGCCGGCAGTGTAGTCACATCCGCCAAGGCGGAGGGCAAAGAGGGCTTTCTCCCCGATCACCTGACGGATCATGGGGATCAGTTCCAGATGGATCCGGATCCTGCCTTCCAGGGTATATCCATTATAACAATCCGTACGTTTGTTGGCAATCGGGCTGTAGAACTGGTTCAGGAAGTATCCGTGGGCCGAGTGCAGGTTGATCCCGTCAAATCCGGCTTTCATAGCCCTTGCAGCCGCTCTGACATAGTAGTTTTCCATATCCCTGATCTCATTGATGGTCAGAGGATGAGGTGCCTCGGGATTCGGGGCCGACCCCGGCAGACCGCAGCTGATACTCACATTTGACGAGCTTACAGGCTGCACTCCTGTCCATTCTCTCTCCGCTCCGCACCCGGCATGATTGAGCTGGAGAATGGCCTTGCTGCCGTTGCGATGGATAATGTCGCAAAGCCTTTTCAGACCTTCTATATCGGAATCATCCGAAGAAGAAAGCTGGGTGGGCGCTGCCATTCCGTCCTTTCTGACATAGGTATGCTCTACCACGACCAGACCGAAACGTCCGCCCCTGGTGCGCTCATCATAGTGCTGTTCCGTTTCCTTTGTCACATGGCCTTTACTGCAGCTGTTGCTGAAGATGGGCGCCTTGACCATGCGGTTATGTAAAATATGGCTGCCGACTTTTATTTCTTCTTTTAATACCATATCCTTCTTCCTTTCATCAGACGATAAAGTTACCTGATATTACTATAACAGGCAAAAAACCCGGTGGCTTGTAGAATTATCTCCTAATCTGTGGGAATAATGAAAACCTGAAAAATGTCACGCAGAATCTGTCTCTTCGCTCCGGCGGATTTTCCACAGAAGGAGGCTGATCGAAACGATCATCATGATCAGTTCCGTTGCCGGCTGGGCTTTGATCAGACCCCCGAATCCGAAGACCCGGTTCAGGGTCAGCAGAAGGGGAATATAGAGGATAAGCTGCCGTACCACGGTAATTCCGAAAGCATACTGTGGCATACCCATTGCCTGGAAAGAAATCCGGCACATAGATACACTTCCCACAAAGGGCAGGATCCACATCAGATTCCGCAGAACCCTGCTCCCCGTGGCGATCACCTCCGGAGACACCGAAAAGATCCCCACCAGCCGCGGCGCAAATACACCGCATACCAGCATGATGACCAGTTCCGTTCCTGTAACCACCATGACGCCGGCTTTCAGTATTTCCCGCATCCTGCGGTAATTTCCGGCGCCGTAATTGTAACCCATCAGGGGCTGGTTTCCCGCGGCAAATCCCTGGTAGACGTAGCTGCCCAGGGACAGGATTTTCTGGGCGATGCCCATGGCTGCCACGGTCAGCTCCCCGTAGGCCACGGCCAGATTGTTGTTGACAATATAAGCTGCCGAGGTCAGAAGCGTCTCCAGAGATGCGGGTATCCCCACCCAGAAAATCTCCCGGTACACGGCTGCCACCGGCCGGACGTAGCGGACAGAAGGCTTAAGCAGAGTACGTCCGCTTACGTAATACCATAAAGACACCAGCATGCCCGATGCATTTCCCAGAATGGTGGCGATGGCTGCACCGCGGATTTCCAGTCCGAAATCAAATATAAAGAGGGGATCCAGGACAACATTGACCAGGGTTCCCACGACCATGCCAAGAACAGACTGCCTGACGGATCCTTCACTCCGCAGAAGCTGCCCGAAAGTATAATTTCCCATGGTAAAAAGACTTCCCAGAAGTATGATCATCACATACTGCCTGGTATAGACAAGGGTGTTGGCTCCTGCTCCCAGGGCACGGACAATGGGCGAAAGGAAGATCAGCCCTGCCGCTGCCACTATGGAACTGTTGACCACGGTCAGGACAAAGCCCGAAGTCAGAGTCCGCTCCGCCTGTTCCCTCTTTTTCGCCCCCAGACTTCTGGCAATCAGGGAGGAAGCCCCCGTACCTGTCATGTTGGAGACGGCGATGGATATCATCATTACAGGATAGGCCAGATTAACCGCTGCCAGCTGATAATCATCATGCAGGAGGCCTATGAAAAAAGTATCCACCAAATTATAAAGGACCATGATCATCATTCCTGCAATCAGGGGAACGCCCATCCGGACTACAGCCCTGACCGGCTTTTCCCTGCTCAGAATATAGATTCTCTGGTCCTCTTTGTTTTCCCCCGAGGGGATCTCATTGATTTTTTTGTCGTTGCGCACGCTCATAGTCTTATCCGCATTTCCGGGGCGGACAGGCAGATGAAGTCAGTGCTTCATCTGACCTGCATAAATGCTTCCCTGCCCACATGGCACAGGGGGCATTCTTTCAGCTCGGAAAAGGGTTTTCCCTCCTCTGCCTCGTCAAAGATGTAGCCGCAGACTCTGCAGCGGTATCTGCCGTTAAGCTCTGCCGCCTGAGAGCCGCTTTTCATCAGCTGCGTTTTCCTTAACTGCTCTAAAATCGTCTCCATACTCACTTACCCTTTCTCCGGCCTTCTTAGCGCCGGCACAGCTGCGGCACGGGGCCGCGGCGGGATGTTTTACGAATTTAGAAACAGTATACAGCAAAACGCAAAGCACATTTGACACTAAGTCACAGTAACAATTTGAAAAAACGTAAAAAGATAAAGCCTGTTATTTCTCAAGCATGAGAAGGGGCATATAAGTGTTTTCAAAATGTATGATCAGATCAATATAATCATCCACACTGTGGAAGCTGTCCCTGTGGAGAATCATCTCGTGATCCAGCAGAACAGCCATGGACATGGCATATCTTCTGGCATCCTCATCCTCAATGGCATTGTACTCCGGCAGGCTCCAGATATCCGTAGTCCGGCACCAGTTGGTAATGGCCGTGTAGCCGACGGAATCCCTCAGCATCTCCTCAAGAAGCAGCTTTCTGAATCCTTCCTGATTCTTATATTCATCCTTGGCATCCCTGTCCCAGCAGGCGGTAAATGTGCTGTTATAGCTCTCAAAAAGCATTTTTATCGTGGACAGCAGATATGCCTTGCACTGCTGTCTCTCCTGCTCAGACGGGTACTCCTTGAAGCAGGAAGCACAGTAAGCCGCGATCAGGCTGCCGGTAAAGTAGCCCATATCATATCCGAAGGGCCCCATAAAGGAGAATTCGAAATCCAGCATCTTGAATCCGTCATCTGCCAGAAAGACATTGGATGTGTGGAAATCCGCATGAATCAGGCAGTCGGCGTGGCTCATAAACTTTCGACGCAGGGCAAGACGGTTGGTCTGGCAGGCCGGGTCATCCGTGATCCGGCGGAATCTCTCCCACTTGTGATAGGCCTCCTGCTTGAGGTCTGTTCCGAACCGGGTCAGGAAAATGCCGTCCTCCATGATCTGGCGGAGCTCGGAATTCTCAAACTGTGTCTGAAGGCCTCTGAATTTATGCCTGTCCAGGAAGAGCTCGGATGTGTAAAATGCGGATCTGGCCAGGAATGTTCCCACCTGACGGCCCAGGTCAGGAATCTGATTCTCCTTGATCAGCTGGAAACGGACTGCCTTCAGGTTCTCAATGTATTCCATGATAAAAATGTGGTTGGGCTTATCCTGGAAGAGAATTTCCGGCAC
Organism: uncultured Lachnospiraceae bacterium; assembly: GCA_902783205.1. The sequence goes on from CACZQE010000013.1 coordinate 3,606, forward strand.
ATATTCCGGAACAATGGTCCGCAGGATCCGCATGGTGTCGCACTCCGCGTCATTGCGGTAAGCC
>CACZQE010000014.1 GCA_902783205.1 uncultured Lachnospiraceae bacterium
CAGGATGCGGTATGCCGCGTTTTTATCCCCTTCAAAATAGAGGACTGTATCGACCATGTGCTCCAGGGTCCTGGGTCCGGCTACCACGCCTTCTTTGGTGACGTGTCCCACCAGGAAAACTGCCACCCCACAGGTCTTGGCCAGCTGCATCATGACGGAGGCCACCTCCCTGATCTGGCTGACACTGCCGGCTGCGGATGAGATGTCCTCGTGGTACATAGTCTGGACGGAGTCCACGATGGCCACATCCGGTTTTTTCCCCCGGATGGCCTGGTCTGCCGCATCAAGGTCAGTCTCGCAGAGGAGGGATATTTCTTTTTCAAATCCGCCCAGCCTGTCGGCCCGCATCCGGATCTGCCGGAGAGATTCCTCTCCCGATACATAAACTACGGACCTGCCTGTATTGGCAAGGTGGCGGCATACCTGCAGAAGCAGTGTTGATTTGCCGATACCGGGATCTCCGCCCACCAGGGTCAGAGAACCTCTGACGATTCCTCCGCCCAGGACACGGTCCAGTTCCGGGATGCCGGAGCTGATCCGCTCTTCCTCGGCTGTTGATATGTCAAAGAGACCTGTCAGCCTGCCCCGGGGCACATCCTGCCTGCCGGAGGCGGCAGCCGCTTTGCCGGTGACTCTCTCCTCAACCAGAGTATTCCACTGGCGGCAGCCCGGACACTGACCCATCCATCGTGGAGACTCATAGCCGCATTCCTTGCAGAAGAATACGGTTTTTGCTTTTCCTTTTGCCATATGTATACCCTTTCATCAGACAGGGGCTGCCTTGCTCAGCAGCCCCCTTGTCTGACATTATTTCTTTTTCTTCTATACTCTTACAACTCTTACTTTTGACGTCTCGCCGGGATCAAGTTCAATACTGAAGCTGATCTTTCCTCCCAGGTTGGACTTCATTCTTCCAATGTTGGTATCATCTACATAAACTTTGTAGTCTTCCTGCGGCTCTACCTCAAGTGTAATCTGGATATCATCCGGTGCTTCTGCCGTAAAGGTAATCTCCCGCCCGGTATCCTTAAAATCATGAACTGCAGATCCCGGTACCGATTCATATGCGAACTCGCCGTTCTTCTCAAGCCGGGTAATCTCTTTGAAGGTCTTTACCTTATAGACGTCTCCTTCAAATTGAAAGTCAGAAAGCTTTGTTTTCGTTTCCAGACTGAAATCTCCGAAACTGATGCCTCCGTTCTCTCCCGCTTTAAGCAGTTCTTTTATATTAGCCATGATCATTCCTCCTGTTTTGCTTCTTTTTGAGGTATCTTTATTATACTATACCAGATTAAATTTGACTATAGACAGCTTGTAGATTTTTATAATTTGTCACTTGCCCAGGCAGAGTTCTCCGTCCTTTACATAAAGGCGTCTGACACTGCCGGTCCTGATATTTCCTTTCAGATATTCGTCTGCCAGGAAGTTCTCCACTTCATTCTGTATGGCTCTTCTTAAGGGTCTTGCGCCAAACTGGGGCTGATAGCCCTTTTCCAGAATGTAATCCAGGACATTGTCCTCGTATTCCAGAATGAATCCGGGCTCTTCCCTGAGTCTCTCTGTGACTTCATTCATGAGCAGAGCCGTGATCTTTTTCTGTTCAGGCTTGCCAAGCATGTGGAAGACCAGGATTCCGTCGATCCGGTTCAGGAATTCCGGACGGAAAAGCTTTCTGACTTCCTCCATGACTCCGTCCCGCATCCTCTCATGGTCTTTCTGAGGGCTGCTGTCGCTGATAAATCCAAGGTTTTTCGGAGTCATGATACGCTGGGCTCCTGCGTTGGAGGTCATGATGATGACGGTATTCTTGAAGTCGATCTTTCTGCCGTTGGAGTCCGTGATCTGCCCGTCGTCCAGCACCTGCAGGAGGATGTTGAATACGTCCGGATGGGCCTTTTCAATCTCATCAAAGAGAATGACAGAGTATGGATGGCTGTGGACCTGCTCGGAAAGCTGTCCTCCCTCCTCATATCCCACGTATCCGGGCGGGGATCCGATCATCTTTGACACGCTGTGTTTTTCCATGTATTCGGACATATCCACGCGGATCAGGTTGCTCTCATCCCCGAACAGGGCTTCCGCAAGTGCCTTGCTGAGCTCTGTCTTACCTACGCCGGTGGGTCCAAGGAAGAGGAAGGATCCTATGGGCCTTCTGGGGTCTTTCATGCCCACGCGGCCTCTTTTTACGGCACGGGCCAGGCTGTCTACCGCTTCATCCTGACCGATCACTCTCTTTTTCAGTGTTTCTTCCAGCTGATTCAGGCGCTGGGATTCAGACTGGCTGAGCCTCGTCACAGGAATTCTGGTCCAGGAAGCGACAACGGATGCCACATCATGCTCTGTGACCGTCGTCCTGTCCTTTTCATTTTTTTCCTCCCAGCCGGCACGGATCTCATCCAGGCGTGTGCGCGCCTTCTTCTGGAGGGTGTTGTTCATCCTTGCTTTTCTGAGATTACCGTCAATCAGCGCCTGCTCTTTGCGCTGTCCGTATCTTGCCACATCTTCTTCCAGTTTACGGATTTCCTCCGGCATGGAGGCCCTCTCGACTTTCTTTCTGGCGGCCGCCTCATCCATTACGTCGATGGCCTTATCCGGAAGGAAACGGTCTCCTACATACCTTTTGGACAGGTGGACAGAAGCCTTGATGGCTCCCGGTGTATAGTGGACGCCGTGGTGCTTTTCGAAGGCTTCCTTTAAGCCGTTCAGGATCTCCACGGTCTCTTCCTCCGTGGGTTCCTCCACATAGACCGGCTGGAATCTCCGCTCAAATGCGGCATCTTTTTCTATGTATTTTCTGTACTCGTCTCTGGTGGTGGCGCCAATGAGCTGAATCTCTCCTCTTGCCAGGAAGGGTTTCATGATATTGGAAGCGTCGATGGCTCCCTCGGCTCCGCCCGCCCCGATCATGGTATGAATCTCATCCACAAAGAGGAGGATATCTCCCCGGCTCATCACTTCAGAGAGAAGACCTTTCAGCCTTTCCTCAAATTCGCCACGGTATTTGGCTCCTGCGATCATTCCGGGCAGGTCCATGGTCATGATTTTCTTTCCGGCAAACATTTCCGGCACCTGTCCCCTGACGATCCAGCGGGCAAGTCCTTCCACGATGGCTGTTTTTCCTACGCCCGGCTCTCCTACAAGACAGGGGCTGTTTTTGGTCCGCCGGCCCAGAATCCGGATCAGGCGGGTGATTTCCTCTTCCCTGCCTATGATCTGGTCGATCTTTCCGTCTTTTACACGCTGGGTCAGGTCCGTACAGAACTCCTCGACCAGACCGGGCTGGTCCTGGCCCGGACCGCCGGAATTAAGCATCTGATACTCTTTCTGAGCGGAAGCCGGGTCCGCGCCCGCTGCAGTCAGCAGGTCCACAAAGATCTTTTTCTGATCGATTTCCAGAATGCGGAAAAGGCGCAGGGCTATACAGTCTCTCTGGCGGAAAATTGCCAGGAGCAGATGCTCTGTCCCCACTGTCTGAAAGCCGAATCTTTCCGCCTCGACCCTGCTGTCGGCAAGCACTGCGGCAGCCTTGGGGCTGTAGCCCATAAAGTGGGTTTTCTGGGGAATCCCCAGGGCAGCTGCATCTTTTAAAACCGCGTCCAGGTAATTCTCATAAGTCAGTCCGCACTCGGTCAGGACCCTGCCCGCAAGGGATGCGGGCTCGGACAGAAGACCCAGTACGATATGTTCGGTTCCTATATATTTCTGCCGGCATGCTCTGGCGTCCGAAGCGGCTCTGGAAAGGGCCCGGACAGCATACACGTTATAATCGGGATTCATAAAACCTCCTTGTCAGATACAGGTATCACATTACAGAAATGCATCGTACATTTCCTCTATCAGGCTAAGCATTTCCTCTTTCTGTACGTCCTTGCAGATGGCCTGTGCCACAAGCAGCCGCATGTTCTTATTGATCTTGCCGATCTCCCTCTGCTTGTCTTCCGCCCTCACACTGATTACGGCTCCGTTTCTCCGGTCGAGTGTGAGAAATCCTTCCTGACGGAGCATGGCATAAGCCTTGTTGACGGTGTGCATGTTCACGCCCAGTCGGACTGCCATGTTGCGGACAGAGGGAAGGGAATCTCCGTCTCTTAACTGCGACTGAGCTATCAGCATGACGATCTGGTTCCGAAGCTGGATATAGATTGCTTCGGGACTGTCAAAATCCAATTGTATGATCATATTTTCACCACCCTGTCTCCCATGTGTTCTATACATAATATATCACATATACCAGGATTCGTAAAATGTATATCTCTTTTCAGATTCGAAAAAATGCAGAAAAAAACTGCCGTACCGATAAAAAGTACGGCAGCCTGTTCATACTGTCTGAGCCGGTCCGGCTGATTAAAAATCACCGACCGGAAATTCCATACCGTCTGAAAGCAGCTGACAGTATAAAATGTCAAGCGCTTCCTTTACGGCCATATAACGGATGTTCTGGCGGTCACCTCCGAAAAAGCACCTTTTTACAACCGTTTTTCCTTTGAGCCAGCAGCCTATGTAAACAAGCCCTACAGGCTTTTCCTCTGTCCCTCCGTCAGGTCCGGCAATCCCGGTAGTGACGATGGCTGCATCCGCGTCGGCGGCCAGGGCAGCTCCCTGCGCCATTTCGGAAGCGGTCTCTCTTGAGACAGCTCCATAAGTATCGAGTGTTTCTTTCTTAACGCCCAGATATTTCTGCTTTGCTTCATTGGAGTAGGTAATGAACCCCTCCTTGTATACCGCAGATATACCGTCCGCATTAACCAGGGTGCCTGCCACCAGTCCGCCGGTACAGGACTCGGCGGTCGCGACGGTCAGGCCGCCTGCTTTCAGAATCCGTACGATTTTTTTCTCAACCGGTTCCTCATTCTTCCTTGGCCTCGAACTCATTCGTCGTCAGAACCCCCTTCTTTGAGGACATCCAGATTCTTCGCGAAATAGTCAACCATGGAAACGATTGTAAGAATCAGTGCCGCATAGATCAGAATCTGTTCAAGCACGAATACGGCAGAACCGCCCAGGTTAACGATTAAAAGGATGATTGCGAGCATCTGGAAAGTCGTTTTGAATTTTCCCCAGTAGCTTGCTGCGATTACTACGCCATTATCACTTGCCAGGGTTCTGAAACCGGTGATCGCAAACTCCCGGGCAATGATCACGATAACGATCCATGCGGGAATCCGGCCGATAGCAACCAGGCAGATAAAAGCGGAAGATGTCAGAAGCTTGTCTGCCAAGGGATCCATAAACTTTCCGAAATTGGTCACCAGTCCGTATTTCCTTGCGATCTTACCATCGGCAAGATCTGTCAGGCTCGCGATGATGAAGAGGGTCACAGCGATCCATTTGGATCCCGGGACAAAGTCTGTCAGCATAAAGAATACAAAAAACGGTATCAGGACGACTCGCAAGATCGTCAGTTTATTGGGCAGATTCATTGGCATAATCAACATCTCCTATCAAATCATACTCACTTGCTGCAGTTATTGTCACCGGAACTATGTCCCCGCTCATCAGCTCCCCGTCGGAATGAACAAATACATTTCCGTCCACGCCCGGGGCATCCATCTGCGTTCTGCCAATATAGATATCTTCTTCATACAGATATCCTTCAATCAGTACCGGCATCCTGCCTCCGATGCGGTCCTGATTCTTTGCGGCCGAGATGTCCTGCTGCAGCTCCATGATGGCATCACGCCTGCTTTCCCTGACTTCTTCCGGAACCTGACCATCCATGGAGGCTGCCGGCGTGCCCTCTTCCGCGGAATAGGGGAATACGCCCAGCCTGTCAAACTGCATTTCCTCCACAAAGGAAAGCATGTTCCGGTGGTCTGTTTCGGTTTCGCCGGGAAAACCGGCAATCAATGTGGTTCTTATGGTAATATCGGGAATTTCTTCCCTTAATTTATGGATCAGGGAGACCAGACTATCCCGGCTGGTTCTCCTTCCCATCGCTTTTAAAATGTGATCTTCGCTGTGCTGGATGGGTATGTCCAGATAGCGGCAGATCTTCTTTTCCTGCCTGATCGTCGCGATCAGGTCATCTGTAATCTCCTCGGGATAACAGTAGAGGAGCCTGATCCACTCAATCCCTTCTACGCCGCAGAGTCTGGTCAGCAGACGGGGTAGAGTTTTCTTTCCGTAAAGATCAACACCGTAAAGGGTCGTTTCCTGGGCTACCAGGATCAGTTCCTTTGCCCCCTGTTCAGCCAGTCTTTCAGCTTCTTCCACAAGGTCATCCTCCGGGAAACTCCGGTACCTGCCCCGCAGATAGGGGATAATGCAGTAGCTGCACCGTTTGCCGCAGCCTTCCGCAATTTTCAGATAGGCAACAGGTCCGCCTGTTGTCATGCGCTTTTCAGGCATGGAAGGCGTTGTGATGTCGATCGAAGGACAGCAGCTGACAAATCTTTTTTCATCTGCCTCCATGATTCCGTCAAGGATCTCAACGATCTTGTCAAAACCCGTTGTCCCGATCACTGCATCTACTTCCGGGATCTCACGCCCGATTTCCTCCTCATAGCGCTGGGCCAGGCAGCCGGTGACTACCAGTGCCTTCAGCCTGCCTGTCTTTTTATACTCTGCCATCTCAAGGATGGTTTCAATGCTTTCTTCCTTTGCATCATGAATAAAACAGCATGTGTTGATCACGATGGCATCGGCTTCCGCTTCATCTTCCACGATCTGCCAGCCTTCCTGACAGAGAAGACCCAGCATTTTTTCACTGTCCACCAGGTTCTTGTCGCAACCCAGGGAAATCAATAAAAGCTTTTTCATAAGCCTCTTTTCCTCTCAGCTGCTTCCACACAGTTATTCATCAGCATGGCTATGGTCATGGGCCCTACTCCGCCGGGCACAGGTGTGATAGCTGACACCTTGTCTATCACCCGGTCAAAGGCCACATCACCGCAGAGCTTTCCGTCTTCCATGCGGTGTATGCCCACATCGATGACGACGGCTCCTTCTTTCACATATCTCTCATCAAAAAAGCACGGTTTTCCGATGGCACACACAAGGATATCCGCGCGTCTGCAGACCTCCTCCAGGTTCCTGGTGCGGGAATGACATGTCGTCACCGTCCCGTTTTCTCTTAAAAGAAGCATGCCCATGGGCTTTCCTACGATATTGCTGCGGCCTACGATAACACACTCCCGGCCTTCGATCTCTATCCCGCTCCTCTTAAGAAGCTGGATGATTCCTGCCGGTGTGCAGGATACGAATCCCGGCTCTCCGATGGAGAGAGAGCCCACACTCTGGGGATGAAAACCATCCACGTCCTTTTCAGGTGAGATGGCGTGGATCACTTCCCGCTCATTAAGATGGGCGGGGATGGGCAGCTGTACCAGGATGCCGTTCACGCTGTCATCCGCGTTCAGTTCGCGGATCAGGGAAAGCAGTTCTTCCTGGCCGGTATCTTCAGGCAGTTCATAGGATCTGGAGTCTATGCCGATGTAGGCGCATGCCTTCTTCTTATTTCTGACATAGACTGAAGATGCCGGATCGTTTCCCACCTGGATCACTGCCAGACAGATCCCGGTTCCTTCTTCTTTCAGCCGGGCTGTCCTCTCCTTCAGTTCATCCTTTATCTCCTGAGATATTCTTTTTCCGTCAATCAGTAAGGCCATATCCTACCTCTTCCTGCTCTGCATATCTGAATGCTTACTTCAATTTTTGTCTATATTACATCACAATTGAGATTTCGTAAAGACTGAAGCTTTATTTCGAATCAATTTTTCCCTTTCAGGCCATCTCCTCCAGATAAACTTCCAGTTCCTCCGGACTCATCAGGATCTTTCTGGGCTTTGTACCCTCTTCAGGTCCTACGATGCCTGCCTCGGCCAGCTGGTCAATGATTCTGGCCGCCCGGTTGAAGCCGATCTTGAACATCCTCTGGAGCATTCCGATGGTAGCCTTGTCTTTTTCCATGATAAAGCGGGCTGCCGCCTCAAAGTACTCATCCCTTTCCTGGGTGGATACGCCGGCTGCCAGCTTGCCTTCGATCTTCTCCGAAACGCTGGAATCATAAGTGACCATAGGCTCATTCTTTTTGAGGAATTCCGTGATATCGGCAATCTCCTCGTCAGAAATGTAGCCTCCCTGGATCCGGGCGGGTTTCTGGTAGCCTGACGGATAGAAAAGCATATCTCCGTTGCCCAGGAGTTTCTCGGCGCCATTCATGTCAATAATGGTCCGGCTGTCTGTTCCCGAAGAAACGGACAGGGCGATTCTTGAAGGTACATTTGCCTTGATCAGGCCGGTAATTACATCTACCGAAGGTCTCTGGGTTGCAATTACCATATGGATACCTGCCGCTCTGGCCAGCTGGCACAGGCGGACGATGGCGTCCTCAACCTCGCTCTTGGCAACCATCATAAGATCGGCCAGCTCGTCAATGATAATGACGATCTTGGGCATCTTTTTAACCTCACCGGACTCATTCTGGCCCGCTTTGGTCAGTTCTTCCACTTTCTTGTTGTAGCCGCTGATGTTGCGGACACCGGTCTCGGCAAATCTCTTGTATCTGTTAGTCATCTCGGAAACAGCCCAGTTGAGGGCGCCGGATGCCTTCTTGGCGTCTGTCACAACAGGAATCAGCAGGTGGGGAATGCCGTTGTAGACATTCAGTTCCACCATCTTGGGATCGATCATGATAAACCGTACCTGCTCGGGCTCTGCTCTGTAAATGATACTCATGATCAGAGTGTTGACCCAGACTGACTTTCCGGAACCTGTCGTTCCTGCCACCAGAAGGTGGGGCATCTTGGCCAGGTCAGCCATGACGATCTTTCCGCCTATATCCTTGCCTACCGCAAAGGACAGCTCAGACTTGAGACTGCGGAAAAGGCGGTTGTCGATCAGGTCTCTGAAATGTACGGTCTGTATATTCTTGTTGGGCACCTCGATTCCGATGGCTGCCTTGCCCGGAATGGGTGCTTCTATACGGATATCCGCAGCAGCCAGGTTCAGCTTGATGTCATCAGCCAGGGACACGATCTTGCTGACCTTTGTACCCTGCTCGGGGAAGAGTTCATAACGGGTAACAGCCGGTCCGCAGCTGATATCCGTGATCTTAACTCTTACACCGAAGCTGTCCAGGGTCTGCTGTAGTTTGACAGCTGTCTCCCGGAGGGAAGAATCCTTCTCCGGTTCGATTCCCTGCTCGCCGGGAATCAGCAGTGTCATAGGCGGGAAAACATAAGGCGTATCTGCCTTCTTTTCTTCCGCCGGTTTGGATTTGGCCGGCTTAGGCCTGGCAGCACGGTTGATCCGGATGTCCTCGCCTTCCGTGGGATCATGTTTGTTGCGTTTAGGCTTGACGGGAGCCTTGCTCATGGCGATGGCTTCTGCCGGATCGGGATCTTCCTCTTCCGGGGCTTCCTCGATCACATGGAAAGCTTCCGCTTCATCCTCTTCCATTTCCATGTCCTCGTCTTCGTCATCCATATCTGTTTCCAGTGTTTCCTCATCTATATCATCGATGTCAATAACGATGTTTTCTTCATCAAAGAAATCTTCCTCTTCTTCTTCAAAAGGCAGATCCGGTCCGGCGCTGCTTTCTGCAGTCAAAGCCGTCAGTTCTTCAGGCGGATCCGTGATAAAGGAACCCTTGGACCTGTGGGGAGGTACATAGCTCTCCCTGTCGCGCTTCTGCTC
>CACZQE010000015.1 GCA_902783205.1 uncultured Lachnospiraceae bacterium
CAGGCTCAGAATCCCGTTCCTGCCATCCCGGATGTCCTGTGCGTAGCAGTTGCCCCACAGGAGCAGGTGTGTCATCATGACCTCCCTGAAAGAGAAACTCGTCATCTCCTGGTTCGGCTACCTGTACAGGATCCTGTATATAGGGTGGTCTTTTGCCTTCTCTTTTCCCTTCTCCTCTGCATCGGTGAACCTGTAAAGATGTAGCGGAAGTCCCGCCACGGTCTCTGCCAGGAGCCGCACGCATGCATAGACCGTGGCGATCTGCATGGTGCTTTTCTCATCGACACGTTCCCCGGAATCCGCCTTTCCGAACACGAAAGTCTGCCCGGAGTCCCGGACGTTATCAGTGATCTCCGGAAGTCCGGGTTCATCTCTCGGGCTGATACCCAGCCAGTCAAGAATTCCCATTGTTTTCCCTCCATAACAAAAGAGGCCGCCCATTAGAGCAAGCCCCTCTGCATTATTCATGTATTATCTATAATCTATTATCTAATATAATCTTCATAGAAACCTGTCTGTAGATGGATCGATTCCGGTTTTCTTTCTTTTGATTCCCCTGAGATCACATACTGATAATAAGCGGTCCACGGGATAGTCTCAGGTTCAGCAAACGGTTTTCCCTGCATATCCGTATATTGTATGGTTATTTCAAGATCTGGGATGTTTGCTTTAAGGTCTCCAGCTCCATCGGGATCCGTCCTGATCAAGTTTTCCCAGCATTCCCTGCCGTATATAATTGCAAGCATCTTAACCCATCCCTGTGGAAGCGCCACATTAACTGAAGAGTCATCTGAAGCAATATACGTGTATTTCTTTATCACGTCTTCATCGGTATATAAATACGTACTCTTGGATTCATCAGAATCAGAATAATTAAGCAGATACATCTGCCGACCATCTCTTCCTTTCACTGTTTTTATTTCGTAATGATAGTCGTCAATTATACTATCCAGTGCAGTCGCTGCGTTCTCCAGCCACTCTGTGGAAAAGGATACCTGAACATCCTTTGCCGTTCCATGTCCTATGTTTTTTAAAGTCAGATAAGGTATTTCAAGAAACAGATAATCGGCGTCATCTGAGGGTTTCTCTGAATAACAGCTGCCTGGATCGGATGTATTATAGTTTATATAGATGTGCCTTTTGTTTGTTTTTGGACCTTCTTCATCTAATCGTCCTCCTTCAAATGCATTTGGGCTGATCACGATCTCAGGCTTGTAAGCATTATCTCGTTCTGTCTGCATTTCGCGTAATGTTCCATATGCCAAAAGAGCAGCCATAACGGTGGCTATCGCCCCTAAAGCCTGAATAATATCAAAAAAAATCTGAAGTTTGTTGGTTTTCTTTTCCTCTGCATTTGTTGAGGAATTTGAACCCTGTGTAGTTTTATTATCCGATATCTGCACCTGGTTTTTGACTTGTTCTGTTTCTTTTCTGGCCATTTCCGTCCCCACCTCCTCAAAGCATGGTCTAATGCATCATTCAAGCAACTGTAACCATGATAGCATGCAGGTGTATTCCGAGACAACTTTAAAAAAACAGCAGTCCCCTAGTGTCATAAACGCTCTCAGATATATCATTCCCACACCGGATCGCCCGGTCCAGCCCCATGATCATGGCAATGGCGCCATCAATCCTCTCAGTGCTCTTTGACTTGTCTGCCTTGATATTGCCGGCCGGATCTGTCCGGATATAGATGTTATCCATCATCCATCTCAGGACCGGGTGCCCGCCGTGGGCGATCTTCCCCTCGAGCACCAGCTTCATCAGTTCTTTGGTGGGAGGGGACATTGCAGAAACCCTCTGTCCGAAGGGGACTACCGTGAACCCCATGCCTTCCAGGTTCTGCACCATCTGCACCGCTCCCCATCTGTCGAACGCGATTTCCCTGATGTTGTAATGCTCTCCAAGGCGTTCTATGAATTTCTCTATGTAACCGTAATGGATGACGTTCCCTGCCGTTCCCAGAGGTCATAGGGTACGTGGTCACGCCTTACGCGCAGGTCGACCGTATCCTCAGGGATCCAGAAATACGGCAGCACTATATATTTTTCATCCTCGTCCCTGGGAGGGAAGACTAGGACGAATGCCGTGACATCAGTCGTCGATGAGAGGTCAAGGCCGCCATAGCAGACACGTCCTTCCAGTTCCTCCGTATTGACCCTGAAAGCACATGAATCCCATTTCTCCATCGGCATCCAGCGCATTGCCTGTTTCACCCACTGGTTCAGCCTCAGCTGCCGGAAGCTGTTCTCTTCAGCCGAGTTCTGTCTGGCTGATTCACAGGCAGCTTTGACTTTGTCGATGCCGACCGTGATGCCCAGTGAAGGGTTTGCCTTCTTCCACACCTTCGGATCCGTCCAGTCATCTGACTCATCCGCCCCATAGATTACAGGGTAAAATGTGGGATCGAACTTCCTCCCCTCCACAATGTCCACGGCCTTCTGATGCGTTTCATAACAGATGCTGTTCGTATCAAACCCTGTTATCCTAGACAGGTATTTTATCTTCTTCTCCAGTGGCAAGTGCCGGTATCCGCTCTACTTCACCGCATATTCTGAGTAATCTATCGGGAATGTTCTGCGGATGAAAGCATTACCCCTAAGAAACTCCACCAGTATCTTGTCGCACCGGATGCCGTTCAATACATCGAAGTCAGCATATTCCGGTATGAACGGAGAAAGGCGGACAGAGACATCCAGACCATATGCCTGCAGCTTTTCTATCGCCGCAATACGGTCAGAGGTCCTGCTCGCCTTCTCATACTCCATCGCTTTATCATCTTCCGTTGCCGTGATGGTCACCTGGATATGCGCCAGATCCGGGTCATACAAATTGATATATTCGATATCCGCTACCATTGCGGATTTAGTCACAATCAGATACCTGATGCGCCTCTTATTCAGTTCTTTGATCACCATGTACGTGATACGCCGCTTCCTCTCTGCCGGCTGGAAGCAGTCCGTCATGCCTCCCAGCCTCAGGATGGTTCCGGCAGGTACTTTATCAAGTTTTCTCCGAATCTTCCATATATCAGCGACCGCCGGATCTTTCGGCCTCCATAATCCCCTGAAATCCAGAAGAGACCTCGCATAACAGTATCTGCAGTCATGCGCGCATCCGCAGCCGTAGCTGTCCAGCCTTGTCGGATAACGGCATTTCGTTCCCTCGTTGCCTGCGACTGTCTTGTAAAATGACTTGTATTCCGCCATCCACACCCCTTCTTTACGGACATAGTAAAAGCCCCATGAGATCTCTCCCATGAGGCTTGGTTCATATTGCATTTCGCTGATTTTACTATATCAAAATTATGGGGTGGGCATCTTAGGACAAAAGCGGACATTTCGGGCGTATTTTGCAATAGATCAATATAAAGTTTAGTAAAATGTCCTTGCGCTACTGGTGTATAATGAACGAAAAGTTCTGTAAAGGAAGTGATAAAGCAATGCAAAGATGGAACTACGATTCGCTTATCCAGGCCGCCGAACAAGGGGATCCTTGCAAGATGTTAGAAGTTGCAAAGCTCTACAAGGCAGGGGCTTTCGGCGATTCTGATCACAGTGAATACCTTTTCTGGTTAAAACGGTTTTTTGAGTCGCCAAAAGTCAATGCGATCTTGCTAGAGTTGGAGGATAAATACAGTGGGGGCGATTCACCTTACTCCCCCTATTTTGATATGGAATCCAGCAGTCTTGAAGAATACTATGTTCTGTGTGATTCTATCGTTGAGGCCGGTCTCGCATTAGGAATTTATTACAGTAACAGTAGCAAAAAGGAAAACCTTGAGTTATCAAGGGACTCTCTGGTAGCCGCTTTAGACGCTAGCAGATGGGATTATCTGACCTACGATGACCCTAATGGAGTTGAGGAAAGCATTCTGTCCCTCTTGGGAAAAGTAAATGACCGGATCAAAAAACTCGGATATCAGGCAGGTGAAGACAATGAGTGATTATCTTGATGAAATAAAAAACGCAAGCCAAACCAGTCTGAAAAAAGCAGTTGGCGAATCAACATGGGATGCCCTCGACCCATCGATCAAAACAGGCGCATTAACTTCTGAGATATGTCTAAAGACTTTGGAGGGGTTGTCAAATGCGGACTTTTCCGCCTCCATCATGCCCCTTATGAAAGTACTGGAAAACGAACTGATACGGCACTTCTATGCCCCATATCTTAAATTTGTAGAAGAGAAATATTCGCCGCAAGAGTATATATCTGCCAACAGACTGAATGAACGCGACAAAAACCCCAATGACTTGCGCAGGAAGATTCTCTACTACAATCGTTATGCCCGCGAATACAGGTTCTGCAGTTTAAGGGATCATGATGACAAAATAAAGTTTACTATCGGCAATTATCAGTTTACTGTCGGGGCAGAAAACTATTCAAAACAGGAATGTGATCCTACAGCCGTGAGGTTTTATAAAGAACGGGTATTTGGTCCGTCAGCTGACGAATCAGCAATCATTAAATGGGTGTGCAACCTGACTGAAGCCCTGGATTCCCTTGTGCTTCTTCGTAATGACAGTGCTCATGCAGGCATTATCCAGTCTGAGGAAGATGCAAATACCGCAATGGACACGCTTATCAAGGTTGACCAGGTATTATTAACGCTTGTGTTTCCCAAATTACCATAATAAGCTATATATTCAAAAAATCCCCCACCATTGACATGAGAGGTGCTTGCTTTATATCACAATGGGGTTTTCCGACAGCTTCACATGCAGAAGAGCCGCACCATGCCATCTGCGCAACGTCCAGAAATCAGCATGGAGTTCACTGCCGATCTGCTCCCATGTATAGTTGTGGACGTATCGGTATTTTAGGGCCATACGTTCATCCGTATCCTCCACGATCGTGATGGCTGCCCGTATCTCTTTTTTCAGGTCTATGAGCAGCTCGATTTCAAAGTTGATTTTTCCCTCCAGCTCTGTGATCTTTTCAATGCAACGGACGAATGTGACATCGCCTTTTCTTGACATCTGTACACGCTCCGTCAGTTGGGGAGAGGAGACAGAAGATGCCATCCCCCTCAATGCCGCCATCTCCTCAAGGTCGCTGTTTATTTTCTGATCCAGGCGGTAAGCCTGACGTAAGTACTCTTTTGCTGTCATGAGATTTCTTCCTCTTTCAGTTTTTCAAGCAGCGTCCGACCGTCAATACCGGTCAGCGCCGAAAATCAGTGGGAACGAAAGAGACTCTCACAATCCTGTATCATGAGCTTTGCTTCTTTATTCTTCGGGTGATATTTTGTTTTTTTCCTTGCAGCACGGTAATCCTTCACAGCCTGCAGGATGATCGCCTGTGCAAGGTCTTCATATGGATCAGTCATCGCCTCACCCCCAGATTCGCCTTAACCGCATCGATCAGGGCGTCCTGGGTTTTCTCTTCACCTTGGTGTCAGCAACATAAATAATGCTTCCGCCTGTGGAAAAAATTGCGCCCCCTGGATCCTTCGTATAGGAAACAAAAAGGAACTGAGCATTCGACTCGGCTATTTAATGGACTTTGGGGATGATCCGTTTGAGACAGAAATCATGAATCTTGGGATCGTCGTACAATCTAAAAAAGAATTGGCTACGACGGTGCTCGACCATCACCTGATTTAAAAAAGCAGGATGAGTGTAAAAAAGTCAATAAAATAAGCAAAAGCGGCACGCACGTCATGAGAGATATTCCACATGGCCATGTGCCGCTTTCCTATATGCATTAAGCCTTCCTTTTCAGAACAGATCCACTGCTCCGGCAGTCTCGCCGTTGACTACGTAATAGG
>CACZQE010000016.1 GCA_902783205.1 uncultured Lachnospiraceae bacterium
AAATGATATCTTATATCTTGAAAATAAACCATACATTGTTGAATAATCTGCTCGGAGGGCGCACTTGAATCCCGTACTGCCGCAGGACGAAGCCAGAAAAAACTGCCTCGAAATGATGAAGGACCTTGACCCAAAGGCCCCGGGCAGGATGTTCGGCGTCCTTGTCTGCACCGACGGTACAGTGCTCAGGGCCTTCTCAGGCACGTGGGACGGAAAGCTTGAGATTCCCGGCTACGTTCCCCCTGCCTTCGATGTTCCGAAGTATACGGAAATCCTCGAACGCTACGACTGTCTGATCAAGCGCACGCCCGATTCCAGAGGCCTTTCAAGACAGTGCTGGGCAGAACTTCTGAAGCTGTACCGGTTCTGCTGCTTCGACGGCAGGACAAGAACACTTGAAGAAATATTTCCCGATGCTCCCTCCGGTACGGGCGACTGCTGCGCACCCCGCCTTCTCTCACATGCATACAGCCTTGGAAAGAAACCGCGCTCCATGTGCGAGTTCTACTACGGCGAGGGCAACATGGAAAGCGGAAGCTTCCACAGCCCTTGCGACAGCCGCTGCAAACCCCTTCTGTCAGCAATCCTGGGTCTGGATATCATCTATCAGGATTCCGACATAGTCGTAGTCAACAAAGCTCCCGGCATGCTCAGCATAGAAGGCAGAGGCCCAGATAAGCAGGACTGTATCGCCTCGCGTGTGAGAAACCTCTATGAAGGCTGTATCTCCCAGCCGTGCATCCACCGCCTGGACCAGGCCACAAGCGGCCTCATGGTCCTGGGCCTTACAAAGGAGGCGCACGACAGGCTTTCTTCGGACTTCGAGAACCGCCGCGTTTACAAGGAGTACGAGGCCCTTGTGGACGGCCTGATTCTGGAAGAAAGCGGCACGATTGCCCTTCCGCTGCGTCCGGACATCGAAAACAGGCCTCACCAGATAGTTGATTCAGTGCAGGGAAAGCCGGCGGTCACAGACTGGGTGCGACTGGGAATAGACAACAGAAACGGGAAAAAGGCCACGAGGCTGCGTCTGATACCCCGCACAGGCCGGACCCACCAGCTTCGCGTGCATTGCGCACAGGGTCTGAACTGCCCGATTCTGGGCGACAGGCTCTACGGAAATCCCGGGGCAGACAATGAAGAACGCCTTATGCTCCAGGCCCGTGTTCTGGAGTTCAACCACCCCGTTTCGGGAAGGCAGATGCGCTTCGAGCTGGACCCTGATTTCTGATTGACTCATAAAATACGATATGGTACTTTATCTTCGTCATTTGCAAGCCGGAGTGGCGGAATGGTAGACGCGCTAGACTCAAAATCTGGTATTCGCAAGGGTGTTCGGGTTCGAGTCCCGTCTCCGGCAATGAAAGAGACCCAGCTGAAAGGCAGGGTCTCTTTTTTTTTCACGGAAATAAAAAAAGACATGCCGGCAAAAGACATGTCTCAGAACTGCTTAAAGACGACGTTGTCAGGTTTCGGGCAGGATAAGTACCACTCCGGAAAACAGGAAGATCTGATTATTGGAACACATACCCTACACCCGTTCCAACCCAAAACCTGAACAACGTCAGAAAACCAAAACCCAATTATGATTCTAAGGTCGGAGGGCATCTTCGCAAACCCCATAAAGCAGCCACAGGCGTTCCAAGTGTGTGGTTTTTTCACCGAAGAGGACCAATTTGCAATGTTTTTTCAATATTTACTTTTCATAAAAGAAATTATTTTTTTGAAAACATCATCATGAAATGTTATTTCCTTCCTGTTTCAGCTTGAACCTCATATCCGCATGTGCTATACTTATGACAACGGGATTTACACTTCTACTTGCAGCCGTCATCTGCTAAAGGAAGAGCGGACCTGTAATGGTCTTTTTTCTTTTTTTACCCAAGTTCCAGTGCAACTCCCCTGCCCGCCTGAGCGGGTCCATTCCAAGGACGCGGATTTGATCCGGCTTGCCTGCGTCCCTAAACAACAGGCTAAAAAGGAGGACAGCATGACTGTCAAAAAAGCAAGGGAGCAGCTCTCCCGGACCATGGGTTTTCTTCACCTTCCCGAAGAATCATTTTCAATCAGAAACGGACATCTGGTTTCCGCAGACGGAGTCATGGACTATCCCGTGCGGAA
>CACZQE010000017.1 GCA_902783205.1 uncultured Lachnospiraceae bacterium
GATGCCGTCGCCGATCATGATGACCTTGCGGCCCTTATCCCGCTCTGCCTGTACATAACCGGCCTTGTCCTCAGGCAGTACTTCCGAGTAATACTCTGTGATGCCGGCCTGCTCGGCGATGGCCGCCGCAGTCCGCTCACTGTCACCTGTCATCATGACAACATGCTTGATTCCACTTTCGCGCAAAGCACGGATGATTTCGGTATTTTCCGGCCTGATGGGATCTGAAATGCCGATTACTGCGGCCATACGTCCGCCGATGGCCATGTAGAGCCGCGAGTACTGTGTAGGCATAGCCAGGACACGGGCACGGTCTTCATCAGATATGAATGCATTTTCATCTTCCAGGACGAAGTGGCTGCTTCCGATAACGACCCGCTCTCCGTTCAGGGAGGAGACGATGCCGTGGGCTACAATATAGTTGGGGCTGGTGTGCAGCTCCTCATGCTCAAGCCCTTTTTCTTTTGCTGCTTTTACGACTGCGTTGGCCAGTGAGTGGGGGAAGTGTTCCTCAAGACATGCCGCCAGGGCAAGCATTTCGTCTTCATCCCTTCCGTCCAGGGCTACCACCTGTTCAACAACGGGTGTAGCGTTAGTCAGGGTTCCTGTCTTATCAAACACGATGGTGTCCGCTTCACTGATCATCTCCAGATACTTGCCGCCTTTGACGGTCACCTGGTGACGGCCTGCTTCCCGCATGCCCGAAAGGACTGCGATGGGCATGGCCACTTCAATAGCGCAGGAGAAGTCAACCATAAGGACTGAAGCAGCCTTGGTCACATTTCCTGTCAGAAGGCCTGTCAGGATGGAAGCGCCGAAAGTATAGGGGATCAGTCTGCTTACAACCTTTTCGGCCCGGCTCTGGGTCACGGATACCATGCTTTCAGATTCTTCGATCAGCTGCACGATACGGTCATATCTTGTCTTGCCCGATGTGGCTCTGACCTGGATGATCAGCTCCCCTTCTTCCAGTACAGTACCGGCAAAAACGGTACTGTCAAAATGTTTCTCCGCCAGCACCGACTCTCCGGTCAGAGCTGCCTGGTTGACCATGGCTTCTCCGGAAACAACGACACCGTCCAGAGGAATCATGGATCCCATGGCAACACGGATACAGTCACCGTCATTCACTTCCTGGATACTGCATTTTACAAATGTACCGTCCGCTTCTTCCTTCCAGACCTGGGTCACATTTAATGCCAGTGACTGTGCCAGGTCGTCTACGGACTTCTTGTAAGTCCATTCCTCCAGCATCTCTCCCATATCCGTCAGGAATATGATGGAACTTGCCGTACTGATATCACCTGTAAGGAGGGAAGCCAGTATTGCGGAAGCGTGCACGATTTCGGCGCTGAAATTCTTTTTGAAGAGGTCCCGCAAACCGTCCCGGATGTAAGGCGCACCGCTTATAACGGTCCAGGCGGCGTACAGGGGAAAAGGGAGCAGAAGCTTCCTGCAGACCCGGGCCATGATCTTGCCCGCGGCTTTATTCTTGAATTCCTCGTTGGTGGCTCTGGCAGAAACACCCGGCAGGGCATCAATTGCCTCCTGGCTGTTAAAGTCCAGCTGATCCAGAGCCTTTCGGACTCCGGGAGCAGAGCCTTTCTGAAAACGTACAACAGCAGAAGCAGTCCTCGGGAATACATGGGTGGATATCACATCTGTATGATTAGCCAGGCCATAGTAGACCAGATCCGCTTCCTTTTCTGTCAGACGGCGGAAGGGCAGTTTAATATGGAGCTGCCCCTCGGTCTCATGAATGATCTGATATCTCATAGGCCGCTCCTTTTACAGCTGGGGAGCAACTTCAGGGGCTGCGGCAGTGTCACCGCCTGCGTCTGCTTCGTTATACTCCGCATCCAGCTTTTCCTGATAACGGTCGGCTTCAAGTCTTGCGTCAACAGCGATGTCCATAGCACCTGCCTGGATCTTTTCTACCTGCTCCATGATAGCATCCTTAGCGATAAAAGCACCGGTAGCTGCCTTTGTATAATACTTTACTGCTGTCTCGCTGCCGAAGATGGCATTGCCGGCCTTTCCAAGTACAAAACCGCCGATTGCAGATAAGATCACTTTCTTAGACATAAACATAATAATACCTCCTTGAAAAAATATAAAGATTAAAAATAAAATCATTTTCTTATACCCTACCGGGTATGGTTATATACTATACCCCCTAGGGTATAATGTCAAGCACTTTTTAAAAAAAGTTTTATCTTTTTTGACAATGGAAGATACGGGCCGGTCATTGACAGTGTATGGGGGATTTGTTATTCTCATATTGGAAAAATAGACATTTATTAAGTAGTGAATAAAAACAGTACAGAGCTTTCATATCAAAGCTGAGGTGGAATAATGAACAGAAAATGGATTGCGGCGGCAGCAGGAATCTGCATGTCGGTATGCATGATCGCAGGATGCGGCAGCAAAAAAGAGGAGGCGGCGATCTCCAGGGAAATCCGGGTGGAAACCCAGACTGCCCAGACAGGGACGCTGGAACTGACCAGTGATTATATAGGAACAGTTTCTCCTCATGACCGTGTAAATGTGACACCCATGGTGTCCGGACTGATCAAGTCGGTCCATGTAAAAGAAGGGGATAAGGTAAAGGCGGGAGATGTACTCTGCCGTTTTGACGATACGGCTGCAGACCTTTCAGTAGAGTCTGCAGAAAATGCGGTAGATTCGGCCAAGGCAGGAAAAAAAGCGGCCAAAGGCCAGCAGAAGGCTGCAAGTGCCCAGTCAAATGCCAGCATCGAATCTATGGAGCAGAGTATCAAAACAATGAAAAGCCAGCTGAAAGAAGCAGAAAAACAGAAAAAGAAGCTGGCTGAAGCTAAAAAGAAGAGTGCGGACGGCCTCACCGCGGCGCAAAAGGCTTATAATTCCACAAAGAAAATGTACAAAAGTGCAGAGGCGTTATATATTCAGTACCAGGCATTTCTGAAGGCCAACCCGGACTGCCAGACGACAGCCGGCCTGATTGCGGCCGCCAATATGCCTGATGCTTCGACGGCGGTGCCTGTCCTGCCGGATCCCTCATCCGGAACTTCCGCGGCTGAAGGAAGTACAGATGTCCTGCCGGCTGCAGACGAAGCGGATGCAGAGAAGAAGGAAAATGCCTCCCGGCTGCTTGAGGCTCTGACGGAAGAAGGCCTTACGGTAGAGTATCTGACGGATGCCGGCCTCAACTCCCTGAAGGAGAACATGACGGAAGCAGAGACGGCCAACAAAGCTGCCCAGTCCGCCGGATCGGAGATCGATACGGGAATAGCCACTCTGGATTCCACGATCAAGCAGCTCAAGGCCCAGATCGAGACAACGGAAAGTTCCCTGAAAGCGGCGAAAAAGGCTGCAGGAGCTGCCGGAGGCGGGGATGATGTCTATAATGCCCAGATTAAATCAGCCGAGACAGGTGTGGATGCGGCAGAGTACCAGAAATCCCTCTATACTGTCACGGCGCCCATTGACGGCGTGGTGACTTCCGTCAATGTCAAAAAGGATGAGATGGCTTCCCAGGCCATGCCGGCCTTTGTGATCTCCGGACAGAATTCCATCCTGGTCACATTTTATGTGACGGAAGAAGTTAAGAACAGGCTGCAGATCGGACAGCAGGTTACATTTAAAGATGACGATCCGGACAATAAAACCGTCGGTCAGATTTCTTCAATCGGAACAGCGGTTGATGATATGAAGGGACTTTTTAAGGTAGAGGCGGAATGTGTTGTTTATTCCGACAGATTTTCCTCAGGTACCAGTGTTCCCCTCCAGATCGTAAGCGACAGGGTGGAGGGCAAAATACTGATTCCCTATGACAGTGTTTATTATGAAGATAACCAGGCATATGTATTTGTCGTGGAGGACGGCAAAGCTGTCCGAAAAGATATTACGACCGGCCTCTTCAATGATGATACGATAGCGGTAGAAAGCGGACTGAACGCAGGAGATGAAGTAATCACCACCTGGGCTTCCGGTCTGAAAGAAGGAGCAAAAATCGCGAAATGAATCTTACGAAATTTGTGTTAAACAGACCGGTATCCACCGCCCTGGTCGTTTTGGGAATCATGGTGTTCGGCTTTATTTCGATCCTGGGATTTGACATGGAGCTGATTCCCGATATCGAAGTCCCCATGATGGTCGTCTATACCGTCTACCCGGGTGCCTCACCCGGGAGTGTAGAGGAACTGGTGACCAAAAAAGTGGAGGACGCAGGTGATTCCCTATCCGGTGTGACCAATACACTGACCTATTCCTATGAGAATTACAGTATGGTCATCTTCCAGTATGATTATGATCAGGATATGAACGACTCCTACACAGATCTGTCTGCGGCACTGGATCAGCTGTCCCTTCCTGATGACGTAAAGGATCCCACCATTATCCTGATGGATATCAATGCCATGGATACCATTACGATTTCAGCGACAAACAACGGGGCTTCGGACATGCTGGCCTATGTGAATGACACAGTAGTCCCTCAGCTGGAATCAACGCCCGGTGTAGCCAGGGTCACGGTGACCGGCGGCCGGGAAAACTATATCCGTGTCAGACTCAATGAGGATAAGATGGACCAGTACGGTCTGAATATATCCGGTGTAGCGGCTATGATCGGAGCGGGGGATTACAATATTCCGGCCGGTTCCGTTACAGCCGGCAGCCAGGATATCAGTCTGTCCACCAGTGACGAATACATTACTCTGCAGGATATCCGCAGTACAGTTATCACCACATCCAGGGGATCTATGATCACGCTGGATGACATAGCCGATATAAGCTATGCCAGCAAAAAGCCCACTACCGTAAGCCGGTATAACGGGGAAGACAACATCACGATCAGCGTTGTAAAGAAACAGAGCGCATCTACGGTGCGAGTTGCAAATAATGTGAAAAGAGTGATCCGGCATCTGGAAGCCGACAGTTCCGACATCGATTACGATATCAGCTACGATGCCGGTTATGAGATTACTGATGCCCTGATGAATGTAGCCAAGACTCTGGCTCTGGGTGTCGTCTTTGCCATGGCAGTCCTATTTCTCTTTTTCGGAGACTGGAAGGCCAGCCTGATCGTGGGAAGTTCCATGCCTATCTCGGTTTTTGCCACTCTGGTCCTGATGAATCTTTTCGGCTTTAACCTCAATATTATCACCACCGGCGCGCTTGTTATTGCCATCGGTATGATCGTGGACAGCTCGATCGTAGTCATAGAAAGCTGCTTCCGGAGCGGAGAAAGAAGCGAAACAGCAGAAGAAGCGGCTGTTTCGGGAGCTTCGATCGTGACCATGAGTATTGTGGCCTCCACCATCACGACCATTGTTGTGTATCTGCCCCTGAGTTTGATCAAGGGTATGGCGGGTCAGATGTTCTCCCAGCTGGGACTGATCATCGTCTTTGCCATGCTGTGTTCACTGATCAGTGCTCTGTGTATCGTGCCCATTTTATATGTGGCTGTTAAGCCTGCAGAAAAGAAGAACAGTGCCGTTAACCGTTTTCTTGACCGGGTGCGGGCTCTCTATGACCGGATCATAAGAAAAGTTCTGAAAAGAAAGGTTCTGACTCTGGTATTGACTGTACTACTGCTTATCCTGTCCGGCTACCTGGTGTCCCTGTTGGGCGTGGAGCTGATCCCGGCATCTTACGATGGCAGTATCCGTGTTACCACTACTTTCCGTTCCGGTACAAAGCTTGATGTCATGAGCGAGACCATGAAGGACCTGGAAAAGATGGTAGAAGAGGATAAGAACTTTGACAATTACAGCCTGACTATCCAGCAGAACCAGGCTGTTCTCACCGCATTTGCAGGAGAAAAATGTACCAGGAGTTCAGCAGATGCTGTGGAGGAGTATAC
>CACZQE010000018.1 GCA_902783205.1 uncultured Lachnospiraceae bacterium
CATATCGGTGTCGGCGGTGTGGTCACATTTAAGAACGGCAGAGTCCTTAAAGAAGTGGTAAAGGCGGTTCCCATAGAGAGGATCGTGGTGGAGACAGATTGTCCCTACCTGGCGCCGGTACCATTCCGGGGGAAGAGAAATTCTTCCCTTTATCTCCCATATATAATAAAAGAGATTGCTTCCCTCAAGGGACTGACCCCTGAGGAGACAGAAGCAGCCACATTTAAAAATGCCTTAGATGTATACCGGCTTTCCGTGCCGGCAGAGGAGCATAGATCATGAAACTGGGCAACCCACAGGAAACCATAGAGGTACTTAAAAAGCATGATTTTCGATTTCAGAAGAAGTACGGACAGAACTTTCTGATCGATCCCCGTGTGCTGGACAAGATCATAGATGCGGCTCAGATCGATAAAGATGATTATGTTCTGGAGATCGGTCCCGGCATCGGAACCATGACCCAGGCCCTGGCCGGCAGAGCCCGCCAGGTGTGCGCGGTAGAGATCGATCCCAAGCTGATTCCCATTCTCCGGGAGACCCTGGCTGATTACGACAACGTGGAAGTGATCCACCAGGATATCCTGAAGGTGGATCTGGAAGAGCTGGTGGAGAAGAAGAACGGCGGACGGCCGGTTAAGGTGGTCGCCAATCTGCCCTATTACATTACCACGCCTATCATCATGAATCTCTTCGAGAACCGGGTGCCTCTTTCCTCCGTTACGGTTATGGTACAGAAAGAGGTGGCGCTGCGGATGCAGGCAAAGCCGGGAAGTAAGGATTACGGTGCGCTGTCCCTGGCGGCACAGTATTACTGCGAGCCTTATATAGCAGCAAATGTTCCGCCTAACTGCTTCATTCCCAGACCGGCTGTGGGTTCGGCGGTGATCAGGCTGACAAAGCATGAAAAGCCCCCGGTATCCGTTCACGATGCGGGCTGGATGTTCCGGATCATCCGGGCCTCCTTTAACCAGCGGAGAAAGATGCTGCAAAACGGTCTTTACAATTCACCGGAACTGAGAATTCCCAAAGAGAGGACAGCCGCGGCACTTACCGAGATGGGTCTGGATCCCCAGGTGAGGGGCGAAAAACTGACCCTGGAAGATTTTGCCCGGCTGGCGGACCTGCTGGAAACTGAAAAAGAGAAATAAGGAGGCTGGCTGAGGAATGGCCCCAAGAAGGAAGCTGACAGAAGACGAAAAGTATATGAAACAGGCTCTGGCCCAGGCCAGGAAGGCCGAGGCTATCGGAGATGTGCCCATAGGATGTGTGATCGTATATGAGGACAGGGTCATTGCCCGGGGTTATAACCGGCGGAACAAAGAAGGTTCGGTTCTGGCCCATGCGGAACTTGCCGCCATGCGGAAAGCCTGCCGTCATATAGGAGACTGGCGGCTGGAGGGCTGTACCATGTATGTCACCCTGGAACCCTGCCAGATGTGCGCGGGCGCCATTGTCCAGGCCCGGGTAAGCCGGGTGGTCATCGGCAGCATGAATCCGAAGGCCGGCTGCGCCGGATCCATATTAAACCTTCTGCAGATGCCCCGCTTCAACCACCAGGTCGATGTGGAAAGGGGTGTGCTGGAAGAGGAATGCAGTCAGATGCTCAGCGATTTTTTCAAAAAACTCCGGAAAGAACAGAAGGCTAAGAAAGAGCAGGAAACAGAGGCAGACGCCTCCTTGACAAGGTCTTTAAAATAATTTATACTTGTACTTACCGTGCAGCTGGGGTAGTAGCGGCATCCTGTACCTGCAATCCGCTATAGCAGGAGTGATGGCCGGCCCCGGATGTCGTATGGATGGAGCAGCCCTTTATAAGTGGTAATGACGATTGGGTCTTGCGCAACAGGAACCTTCGAACCGTGTCAGGTCGGGAACGGAGCAGCACTAAGGAGGACCTTCTGTGTGCCGCAAGGGTGCCTGGTCCGAGCTAACTGTAGAGGTAACGTCTGTTGGTACGCATACAAAGCCGGCCGCACGGTTTTAAAAGCTTGAATGAGACGCCGTACTTTTTGTACGGCGTCTTTTTAAAATATCAGGAGAAATCGCATGAAGAAGCTGACTGGGGCATCCGGGAACTGGGACTGCCCGGCTGTTGATAATCGAATGGTTCTGCCTCTCCGGGACCGGAAGAGTCTGTCCGTCATGGAAGAGCCGGAAAAGCTTAAGGAGCTGGTGGATAAAACTGCGAAGGAATCCGGAAACGCAAGATACATTCTTCCGGTCCGCCAGAATCTGGAGGCGCTTGTCTTTGCCCGGGAACTTGGGGGAGAGGAATGGAAACCGGGGCTTTATTGTGTGAAAACCCTTGAAGATATTGCTGATTTTGAGTTTAATCTTCTGTCCTCATCTCTGATCCGGGCTCATCTGGATATCATTCCCTATTACAGGGATAAGTTTCTGATTCTGGAAGCGGAAGCGCCCTTTTCCATCCTGGCGGCCCTGATGAATCCCATGGACCTTTACCTCTGCTTCGAGGAATCACCTGCTCTTCTGGAAGACATACTGGTCAGGATTGCAGCGGCTTCAGCGGAGTATATAAAAGCATGTGTGGAGGCCGGCTGCCGGATAATCTCCCTGGCCGACCCTGTCGGCACCATGGACCTGGTGGGGGAAGATTACTACCGGCGTTTCTGCGGGAAAGCA
>CACZQE010000019.1 GCA_902783205.1 uncultured Lachnospiraceae bacterium
AATGCTTTTCCGACTATGCAGTTCGTCCGGGCATCTATACTTGCCTGGCAAGTGTACGGGGAAACGCTGTGATGATGTCAAAGAATCTCCTGTCTGTAAATGTTTATTCCTTTTCCGGAGTAAATAAATATAGCATCTGCAATAAATAACTTTCTTTTAGACTACAAGAAGGCTGTAAACCAACCAATAGGAAGTCTGCAGCCTGGAAAGTAAACAAAAGCGGTATTTTCGTAAATGTATTGAGACTTAAACCCGATATTCTGCTGTAAATCACGGGATACCGCCGTCAGCTTACTCAATCAGGATTCAGAGCAGCTCCTGAACTGTAGGGGTTAAATACAAATTTTGTAAGACCTCATTTGTGTCCAACAATATCGATTTATGAAATATTAATACTTCTCCTGCCGACATACCCGGATGCCTGCAGCTCATAAACAGATATGGTCAGCCACAAAAACATAGTGCGGAAATCCCCACCGCCGTCCGGGGCGGTGGAGATTTCCGAATTTGTTGTTTCCCGTTTAATTAATTGGTTCTTCGTCTCCTGATCAGGAGAATGCCCGCGAAAGCAAGCAGGACCGATCCAAGGATAGTGAACATACGGGGGCCGGGGCCGCCGGTGTGGGGAAGTTCAGCGCCGGGGGTGTTTCCGAATTTTACGTTGGCCGGATTTTCATCAAGAGCCGGGGCGAATACCAGCGTGTCATTACCTGCGCTTGTCTTCCAACCGCCATGTTCGTTATCACGTTCAACAAGTGTTACAACGCCATTATCGACCTTGATATAGAACACTTTATTGTCTGTCAGAACATATCCTTTGGGAGTTTCTGTTTCTCTGATTTCGTAAATACCCTCCTCCAGCTCTCTGAAGGCTGCAAGTCCGTCTGCTCCTGTCTTGTGGTCTTCGCCAGTTGTCTCAGGATATGTCGGACCATCATCCAGATAACTGATGACCGTCTTTGTCGGGTCTATCTTGCGGAGTTCGAACTTCGCCCCCTCAAGAAGCTTGGTCATTCCGTTCGAATCGACCTTGATGATCTGGAAATCAGCGGTCTTCTTTTTGGTATTGGTTATTATCTTCTCGCCGTTCGGTCCGTCTGAGTATGCAACAGTAAAGTGTGTTGATACGCCGCCTGTGCCATCGGAATTCGGTGTAACAGCCTCGATTTGAGCATAGGTTGCTGGATCGATTATAGAAACCTCCGCGATTTCATAACTGTATACATAGTATTTTCCATTTTCTTTTTCATAATACGGAAGTCCATTAACCTGCGTTTCCCAGGCATCCTGAGTTGGTGTTGTCGAGTATTCGTCAGCATCAACAGATGAGACTCCTTTGCTTGGCATATTGACATAGATTTCCTTACCGGTTGATTCATAAGTCAAGTCATCTTCAGGAATACTTTCAATAAGGTCTTTAGCATGCTCTTTAAAATTGTTGTTTGGAAGAATCTCATAGTCCCAATCAGTTCCCCAGGCATGTCCTGATGCAACCTGGAGAATAATTGTTGACTCTCCGATAATTCCGGTAGACCTGGTAAACTGTTCATCTCTGTCATACCAGGTAGATAAAAACCTGACTCTGCCGGGATTGCTTTTCTTTGGAGTAAATCTGAAACTAACTGTCGTTCCAGGCTTGGCATAACGTATTACAGTCTCTTTAACTGATCCGTCAGCGTTTAGCACTTTAATAGTCGCCGGATTGAAGACATATCGTGAAAAGTAGACGGAATCTTTAGGCAATTCGGATTTCTTTTGTATAAGCTTGAAACGTACACCGCCGAAGTCTTCAGCGCCTTCACCTTCCCACTCTTTCTTGATCTTTACATTTGTTTCTTCACTTGCAGGAGAAAGTTCGGTATTTGTGATTGTGTAATCACCGGAATCAACTGCAGCAGGTGAATCAGGCATATATCCTTCTACATGCTCCTCAAGTACATAGTACGTATTTGTGACCTTTTTGCCATTGATAAAGCCGATCTTAGGAAGATCGAAAATCGTCCCGGACTCAGCCTGAGTTACAGTAAATGTGCATGGAGCGTCACTTGTCGCCGTCAGAATCGCACCGTCCTCTTCAAATCTGTAAGTTCCTAAATAAACATCGTGATAAAGTTCATTGCCGTCTTCATCCTTGGAAATCTGAAACAGTGTATAAGTTACCTCATCAGTTTTACTTACCTGATTTCCATTCAGGTTCTTCCAGTCTTTCTTAAACTCTATATCGGTAAAATCGCCGGTATTTTCAGCGGTCAATACTGTGTTAACATCAATACCGTTTGTCTTATTGCCAAGCAGAGTCCCCTGACTATCTTTGAATGACGCGGCATACCCTGCGGGATTGCTGCCTACTTCTTCGAGATAGTAGCTGTACACATAAATTGTCTGGGATGTCTCTGTCGGATCGACAGCCTGTTCCTCAATAGTTGGCAGATAATCGAAGTACTCGTGCCAGTTATTTGCCTGATTCAGAGTAAATTCAACTTCGAATGATGGGTCTGTAATATCGGAAGTATGCCCACCAAAGGAATCCGACAGGAAGAATCCGTCTCTACCGCCAACTACATAATTATCGCCCTGTGTCAGTGTAATAGTCTTAGTTTGATCTGCAGTGAAGGTGATATCAAACAGGTACTTGTCGTCTGTCTGAGTATTGTCCTTGACCAGCTCCAGATTACTCTGACCTGAGCTCTGGCTGAATACAATCTTGTTTGCGTTGGTTCTGCCCTTGACGCTTCCAACGATATGTAGCTGAGTATTCTTCGGAACATGAAGTGTCTGAAGCTTTGTACCATTGCCCCATGTATCCAAAGTGATATCTACCCATTCTGTGCTTTCTGACACATCAGAGTAGTCACGGTATTCCTCGTGAACCAGACGCTTCAACACGAATGCGGCATATGCATCGGGATCATTCCTGATACTGTCATTGCCGGGCCATGTTTTTGTCAGGTCAAGCGTCACGCCGCGATTCGGAACAACATTATTCAATGAATTAACAACGAATATCCGATAATCCTCAATGCTGTTTCCATTCTCACCGGCATCCTGTTCATACTGAGGAGCATACATGCTGCCAACTTCGATGCCACCGGACTTGGTCCACTTCGCGACAGTCCTTCCATGTCCGTCTTTGACCTCATACGCGGTCTCATCGACAGAATAAATGATTCTGTACACTGTACCATTTGAATGTACTTTATACATTGGAAGATCTTCGAATGAAGGCTGAGGAGTCTGTCCCTTCGAAATTGTCATAGATCGTCCATCAATGTCTGTAAATTCATCAACAGCATCAGCTGCATCCGGATCGTTTTCGTTAACCTTAACTTCCATGTATTGCAGCTGGAATGTTGCATTCCAATCATATTCATCACCAATAAAGTCAGCCCAGTGCTTCTCAATTGGAACATCGAGAAGCTTGCGGTTAACGACCGTCTGAGAACCATTATGGTTCGTCATCTGGCTGGATGGATCCGAAATTGGATTGTCCTGTGAGTCAAGATATACAGCCTCGAAACCTTCTGGTGCATCCTCCACGACATAATAACTATAGAAATAAACTCTGTTTTCCTTCTGCTCCCGGACTATAAGATTATTGAAGGTATCAGTCCAGGCACCTCCGGAAGTCGGGAGTGTGATAGTGGGTCCATCATAGCTGGTGTCCTCACCTTCGCCGGTTGAAATATCTCCACCACTTCCTGAAGGCTCAGTTCCAGAAACGGTAATATTTTCGACACCATACTGCTCCCATTGAGTACCTAAGTTTCCGTCTCTAATATAAAAATTAATTGTATTTCCAGCAGTTAATAATACAGAAGCAGGACTATTTCCTTTAAACAGCGAAGATCCATTATTAATACGATACTCACCATTTTCAAAAGAATCATCCATATATTGGTTGTATGTCCAGTTAACATATGCAGTCGAATCACCAGCATACTCTCTGGTTTCCATTAACCTTGCATTGTTCCAATCTCGGTCTACGCGATATACTTTTATAATGCTGTTTTCAGGTACTATACTGCCTTCAACATAATAGTAATGGCGTTTCAGCGTAAATGTTGCAGTCCCGCCTGGGTTTTCCATCGGAGTCCCGTCTGCATTCACCCAGCGTTTCATTACAGACAAGCTAATAGGATCTGGTCTGTCATTACGAATGATCGGGTAGAAAGGTTCCTGAGGAATCTTTTCAACCTCAGTATCTCCGTCAGTGATAACGAATGAGAAATTATCCTCGCCATCCGCAACTGCAGTAGCGGTATATACTTTATTGCTCAACAGAAATCCCTCAGGCGGAGCCATCTCTTTGATATAGAATTTCTGTCCTGCCTCTGTAATCGGCAGATATCCCAGATCAATGTGTCCGTTGGAATCTGAAATTGCAGTTGTATATGGTTCCCCGGTGCATGCTGCATCTTCCCAGACACCGAACATAGCTCCATTGAGGAACTGGTCTGGCGATATGGCATCATCTGTCATGCTCTTCTTAACAAGATCAACAGAAGCCTTGCCCTTTATAAGCGAGAGATTGAACCTGACTGAGAGGTTAGAGTCACATCCGCCACGCTCAAGGTAAAACATTTTCAAAGTATGTGCACCTACAGAAAAGGATTTTGTTTCTTTATCTTCGCCGTATACGGAGATCTCTCCTGTAGTGAAGTTAATCGTTCCTCGTACAGGCTGGTGAATACCGCCTATATCAAGGACCAATTCATCGTCCACAAATACCCATAAATCGTCATCTCCTGAGAACTCGTAAATGATGTCATGCTGCAGACCGTCTGGTGCGGTCGCTTTCCTGTCCTTAGGAATCTGGAAGTCGACCGACATGCTCATTCCGAAGTGATGATTCAGGTCTTTATTGAAATTCATCTCTGGCTGAGTTTCAGTTGTATCATACTCATGGAATGGGAAGAAACCTATTGGCTTCGCATTCGCGCCACCAGAACCACCTGTATTCTGCGTATATGTATGTTCATAGAGGATAAATTCATTATTATCTCTATCATACTCCGCATAGTTGGAATTACTATTGTAGTAATAGAAACCCTGGTTATCCTGTTGGAACAGACCATCTGCATTCGGGAAAGCATAGACATTATGGTTTTTTGAAGTCGGATCGAACAAATATTTCAGATTCTCGTGATCCCCATAATTCAGCACAGGGTACTTTTCAGTATCTGTTCCAACAGCCTTTAACTGTCCTTCAACAACATCCTGCTTTGTTACATCCCTTGTATAACCGTTTATCCATCCGCTGGAAGGGTTGGCTCCGTCAGTACCCCAGCCAAGGAACTTGAATTGGTGATTCTGGTTAACAGACACATTGTAAGGAGCATCTCCATCATTTGCTTCCTCGTCAAGAGTGTTTGACTTTGTAAAATCATAGTTATTTCCGCTTCCAGGCACATCATAGTCAAAAAGATTTACTGTAAGCCC
>CACZQE010000020.1 GCA_902783205.1 uncultured Lachnospiraceae bacterium
ATAGAAGTGGATTCTATGCTTTTTTATTGCCTACATTATTGAGTTTTCAAGGTTCAACACACTGTTCAGGTGTGGGAAGTTTTAGTTAATAATTCTTCAAGATAACTCTGGCACTGATTGATTGCGTAGTCCAGCTTAGCTATCGTTTCTTCCTCTTTAAAGAGTTTCTTCATCTTTTCCATGTTCTGGACCAGTGCATCAATTTCAGTCTTTCCGGAAGGAATGCGCGGGTCATCTTTTGAATCTTGGGTCATTAGAATTGTCATTGCTGCATAAGCAGTGCTGTAGATATCCTCTGTCATTATGCCTACTAAATATGGACCTTCTGTAAAGACCTTTTCCTCCCAGAATTGCAGGGCCTTATATGCATCATAAAGATCACCGTCTTCTGCCATGGCTATTTTAGTCTGGCACAGCCCTGCAAGAGCAAGAGAACCCAGCGTAGCAGGATAACTCTCGATCTCTTCAAGGGCATCGTGCAGATCATTACGATAATATTTGCAGTATGCATCGTGATAGATGGCCACCCTGTGGTACAGTTCAGTCTCACTCAGGTCTTCTCCAAGATCCCTTTTTTTGAAATAGGCCATCCTGAAAGCAGCTTCTGCTTTTAGTGCATAACTTTCTGCTTCATCTATATTGTAGATATCTTCAAGGATATATTTCGCCAATCCTAACTGATGGAGTCCGTACATGGAAATATAATCAGGATTGTCCTCATGTCTGCCAAGTACTTCTAATGAGGTATCGTTCAGATCCTCAAGCTCGTAGAAAGCATCCTCATCCGAGCTGTTCAAGATCTTGCCCACGAGCCCCCCAATCTTCTTTCTGTATGCTTCATCTTCGTCAGCCTGAGCAGCTGCAGCGTTATCGGCCTCGCTGGGAGGAGCTTCAATTTCCGTAAGTACCCAGCATGATCTTGATGCGTTCTTTTGGCCGATATCAAGTTTGAACGCAGCATTCGAACTGCCCGCAGATATAAAAATCTCATCACTCGTTACAAGAGGGCTTTTTATAATAAGGCTGTGAGCGGACTCAGATATCTGCCAGGTATTTTCTTCGCCATTCTTGAGCCTTCCGATCTCTTCGCCATCCAGTATAACGGCTGCTTTTGCAAGAGAAGCGACCCAAATGTGAGATTTTCTTTTGATAGTCAGTGTCCTTTGCATTTTGTCCTCCTGGTTAACAGTAGTAAAACTATGTCGTGCAGACTATGTAAGGACCTGTGAAGCATAGACTAAACAGCAGTCCACACGGCTGATCCACACGGCATGCGGTGTCTTTTCCTATTGGACACATCCCGTGTCATACCCTAATAGATAATCCGATACTGACCATATGGCTTTTTCGGCGTTTCTATTATAGTTTTGAAAAGGGGGCTCCGCCGGGCGGGGCCCCCTTTACTGTAAAACAGAATTACTTCTCGTTGATCTTCTTCATGAGATTGCGGAAGATGCTGTCCATACGCTTGTATTCAGCTTTGGTCTCTTCAAGGTACTTCAGACCGGCTTCGGTAACTTTGTAGTAAGAACGGGCGCGATTATCGACAACAACGGTATGATCTTCGGCAACGTAGCCCTGGTCAAGAAGTTTGTAGAGGATGGGGTACATAAGGGAAATGACATAGGAGCCTTTTCCTTTTTCGTTAATGATAGTGGCAATTTCGTACCCGTACATGGGGCGTTCTTTGAGGACTTCAAGAACAACGATAGGATTGGTAGCTTTCTTGTAGGTAGTCTCAAACGCGGTGGAGAATTTAGCTTTCATTCAGTAAGCCCTCCTTAATAATTTTTTTGTATTATATACGAGAATTTCTGGAATTACAAGCAATATTTATGAAAAAAAAGAAAACAATTTATGACAAAATACGAAATAATCTTTCTCGTATGTGAAATTGCGTATTATTACCACAAAATGAGGGAGAACAGTGGCGTAATCCCGTATTTTGGCATATCCCTTACCTGATTAAAGCACATGCCTTACCGGGTCACAATTCTACAGCGCCCAGGATAAGTGCCGCCGCCAGCATGACAAGGGTCAGCAGGAAAGCCCGGGGAATGGTCTTCTTCTGATGCTCACCCAGTTCCACTCCGGCAAGGCCTGTCAGCAGGAAGGTAGCGGCAGTCAGCGGGGAGACCGGGAAGCCGGTGGTCATCTGTCCGAGAACGGCAGCCCGGGCGATGGACAGGCCGGAGACGCCGAAGTTTTCCGCAGTGGCCGAAAGCACCGGAAGGACGCCGTAGTAGAAGGAATCCGGATCAAAGAGCAGCGATGCCGGCATACTGACGACACCGGTGATCACCGGGAAGAAACGGCCCAGGGACTGGGGGATGACTTTGACCAGGGCTTCCGCCATGGAAGCGATCATGCCGGTTCCTTTCATGATGCCAGTGAAAGCGCCGGCGGCAAAAAGGACCGAGGCCATCATCAGCGCCTCAGGCGCATGCTTGTTGACCAGCTTTCCCTGAAGCTCCGGATTCGGATAATTGATGACCATGGCCAGCACAAAGGCGATCATGAAGACCACCGCCGGGGCAAATCCGGAAAAGAGCAGCGCCGCAACAGCTGCGATGATCAGGATGATATTGATGATGAAACGGTTGGGACGGAGATAGGCTTCCTCTTCTTCGGTAAGGGTCTCTTCGTAGGAAACCGAAGCGCCTCCAGCCGCGCCGAGCCGTTTTTTCTCTGAGCGGCCCAGAAGAAAAGCCAGGACCAGGACAGCCAGAAGACCGATGATGACCGGAAGGATCAGCGGTTTAAACAGCACCATGACGTCGACTCCCATGGCGGAAGCCGCCCGGATGGTGGGGCCGCCCCAGGGCATGATGTTCATGACGCCGGCCGCCATGGCAGCGGTGCAGGCGAGGGTCGTACGGCGCATCTTCATCGCGTCGTAAAGCGGCAGGAGAGCGGGAATGCAGATCAGGAACGTGACCGCGCCGGAACCGTCCAGATGCACGATCATGGCCAGGACAGCCGTGCCCAGGGTGATCTTGACCGGATCCCGCCCGATGACCTTCAGGATCCCGCTGATGATGGGCCGGAAGGTTCCTGCATCCTTCAGAACGCCGAAGAACAGGATCGAAAAGATGAACATGACGCCGGTAGCTGCCACGGATCCGATACCCCCGGAGCCGGTGATGTGGCCGCTTAAGGCCTTGATATTGCTCCAGAAATCCACAACACCGGCATCATTTTTAATAAAGAAGGAAGCGATGATCCCGGTGACAAGGGGAACGGAGATCAGTGCTGCCGTGGGTGAGAGTTTTTTTGACATTACCGCCGCCAGCAGCAGGATGACCGTAAGAAAACCAAGAATGGCAAGCATAAAGCCACCTCCGGAAAAAATAATGTGATGGAAGCATTATACCCGTATATAACAGGTGAGTCAATCTTCTTTGGGGCGTCAGACGGGAA
>CACZQE010000021.1 GCA_902783205.1 uncultured Lachnospiraceae bacterium
ATCTGTATAGAACTGCGCAAGGATGTGAATCCCAATGTCATCCTGAATCAGCTTTTCAAGCACACACAGATGCAGGATACATTTGGCGTCATAATGCTGGCTCTGGTGGACAATCAGCCGAAGATCATGAATCTCAAAGAGATTCTGACCTATTATCTTGACCACCAGAAGGAAGTTGTCACCAGAAGGACCAGATACGAATTAAATAAGGCAAAAGAACGTGCTCATATTTTAGAAGGACTTCTGAAAGCTCTTGATTTTATCGATGAAGTAATTCACATTATCAGGGCATCCGAAAATGTAGCTGCGGCTAAAGAAGCTTTGATGAAACGCTTTGAATTTTCGGAAAAGCAGGCTCAGGCAATCGTGGACATGCGTCTGCGCGCTCTGACAGGTCTGGAGAGAGAGCGTCTTGAATCAGAATATAAAGAACTGGAAGAAAAGATTGCCGAATACGAAGCAATTCTTGCAGATGAGAAGCTTCTTTTAGGTGTAATCCGGGACGAGATCATCGCAATCCGGGACAAATTCGGCGATGAAAGAAGGACATCCATCGAGGCTGATATCGATGAAATCACGGATGAATCCCTTATCCCCAGAAAAGATACGGTCATCACCTACTCCGGTCTGGGATATATTAAGAGGATGGCTTCCGACCAGTTCCACAGTCAGAACCGGGGCGGAAAAGGAATCCGGGGCATGAATGTGATCGAGGATGATGTAATTGAAAACATTATCACTACCAATACCCATGATTACATTATGTTCTTTACCAATATGGGAAGAGTATACAGGAAGAAAGGATATGAGATTCCCGAGTCCGGCAGAGCGGCGAGGGGTGTCAATATCATCAACCTGATTCCCCTGCAGACCGGTGAAAAGATTACAGCCATCGTTCCTGTAGAAGAAACAGGAAAAGATCACTATATGATCATGGCTACAAGAAAAGGCATGATCAAGAAAACCAGATTTTCCGATTATGACAATATCAGGAAAAACGGTCTGATTGCCATATCACTCCGGGAGGATGACGAGCTGATCGAAGTACGTCAGGGAGTGGAGGAGGATGAAATCTTCCTGGCTACCCGCAGGGGAATGTGTATACATTTCAACCTGACCGATGTACGTCAGACAGGAAGAAGCTCCATCGGTGTAAAGGCGATCCGCCTGGATCCTTCTGATGAAGTAATCGGCATGCAGACAGGACAGGATGGCGATGATCTTCTTTTCGTAACCGAAAACGGTATGGGTAAAAGAACCCGGATGGGTGATTTCAGAAAACAGAGCCGGGGCGGAAAAGGTCTGATTGCTTACAAGATTACAAGAAAGACAGGAAATGTAATCGGCATGAAGGGAATTTTCCCTGACGATGAGATCATGCTTATCACCACAGAAGGAATCATTATTCAGATCAGAGGGGAAAATATATCCCTGATCGGAAGAAATACATCCGGAGTGAAACTGATGGACATCGATGCGGAAAATGACGTACATGTCGCAAGAGTAACAAAGGTAAGGCTTACCGAGGAGGAAAATCCGGAAGAGGAGACCGAAGAGTAGGAATTATCGGAAAAGGAATAAGAAATGAGCAGAACCATACATGTAGATCAGATTATTGAAGCTGTGCGGGAAATGTGCATGGAAGCAAATTATGATCTTGCAGATGATATGAAAGATGCTTTGAATCAGGCAGCCGGGAGGGAAGAAAGCCCTCTCGGCTGTAGAATTCTTGAACAGCTTCAGGAAAATCTTTCTATAGCATCTGCAGAGAAAATTCCCATTTGCCAGGATACAGGCATGGCTGTCATATTCTGCGAGATAGGACAGGACCTTCATATAGAAGGAGGATATATAGGTGATGCCCTGTGCCTGGGTGTAAAAAAAGGCTATGAAGAGGGATATCTCAGAAAGTCTGTTGTAAAGGATCCTTTTATAAGGGAAAATACCAGAGATAATACTCCTCCGGTCATTCATTATGAAATAGTTCCCGGTCAGAATCTGAAGATTACCCTGGCTCCCAAGGGTTTCGGCAGTGAAAACATGAGCAGGGTCTTTATGCTTAAGCCGGCGGACGGAATGGAAGGAGCCAAGCAGGCAATTATAGAGGCGGTAAAAGATGCGGGTCCCAATGCCTGTCCTCCCGTCGTCGTGGGCGTCGGTATCGGCGGAACATTTGAAAAAGCAGCCATCATGGCCAAGCAGGCCCTCACCAGACCGGTCGGCACATTTTCCGGAAAAGACCATATCCGGCAGATGGAGAAAGAAGTTCTGGAAGAAATCAACGGCCTGGGAATAGGACCGGCAGGACTGGGCGGACGGGTTACAGCCCTGGCTGTTCATATCAATACATATCCCACACATATAGCGGGACTGCCTGTAGCCGTCAATATGTGCTGTCATGTAAACAGGCATATATGCAGAGAATTATAAGGAGACCAAGATGAATTATTCCATGACACTGCCCTTAAGCCAGAAAGATATAGATTCCCTGCAGGCAGGCGATTATGTCATGCTTACAGGCGTTTTATACACGGCCAGGGATGCGGCCCATAAAAGACTGTACGAAGCAGCCCTCCATGGAAGGGAGCTGCCCGTGGATCCGGAGGGAATCACTGTCTATTACCTGGGACCCAGCCCCGCCAGAGACGGACAGGTTATAGGATCTGCAGGACCTACCACCAGCAGCAGAATGGATCGTTATACACCAACCATGCTCTCGCTGGGTATGAAAGGCATGATTGGAAAAGGAAAAAGATCCCCGGAAGTGATTGAAGCGATAAAAAAACACGGCGCAGTTTACTTTGCAGCAGTGGGAGGCGCGGGGGCACTTTTATCCAAATGTATCAAAAAATCGGAAATAGTTGCCTATGAAGATCTGGGGACGGAAGCCATCCGTCGTTTGGAAGTCGAAAACCTGCCGGTGATCGTAGTAATTGACAGAAATGGTAACAATCTTTATGAGACAGCAGCCCTGAAGTGGAAAAAATGACTTTATTCTTGACATTGACGGGTGATTTTGATAATATAATAGCGCACTTTGCGATTCGGCAAGGTGAAATTTAATATTTTTTATTTATTTAGGCATATGGAGAAGTACTCAAGTGGCTGAAGAGGCGCCCCTGCTAAGGGTGTAGATCGTTTGCGCGGTGCGAGGGTTCAAA
>CACZQE010000022.1 GCA_902783205.1 uncultured Lachnospiraceae bacterium
AAAATCATGACCAGGCCGATCAGGACTACAATGATCAGAATCACTTCCACAACTCCCATCCCTTTATTATCTCTAAGAATATTCTGAATGGCTCTTTTCATGTAAAATCTCCTCCCTCCTGCAGCTGTTCGCTGCCGGCTCAGAAACTGTAAAACCGCACCAGGGCCGGATAGATTGCAAGAAGCATCACCTGCATCAGCATGAGGATCATGGGAAGAAGCATTTTGGTTGAGGCTTCCTCTCCCTCTTTCTTTGCCTGGTCGATTCTCCGGGTAAAAGCTTCCTTTTCCTCTTCTTCCATCATTGCTCCCGCTTCCGAAGCCCCCTTCTCCATACTCTGGATCAGAAGACGGGAAAGTTTCCTGAAACAGGGATCGTCGAACTGGCTTCCCCAGATACGGCAGGCCCTTGCTGCAGGCATTCCCCTGCTGATATGAACTTCCATCTGTATCAGTCTTTCAAAAGCGTATCTGCTTCCCTTCTTTCTGATCCTGTCACAGTAATCTCTGTTGATTCTGGCCAGGGCATTTGTAAAAGACAGTCCTGCTCTCTGGTAGATCGTGAAGAGATGGACGATCATGGCAAAATCCCTGACAGCTTCTTTCTGGCATCTGCTGCGTTCTTCCCGGATCTTCATGAGCCGGCGAATGGGGACGGCTGCCAGAATCATGACCATAACCGCTAACGGCTTCCCTGACCCGGATTCCGGTCGTCTTATGGCAATTCCTTTTATCCGGGCCGGTATCTCCAGTTCCTTTGCATCCCTGCTCTCCTTTTCCAGCATGCGGAGTTTTCGGATGGTGCCGGACCAGGGGCTTTTGCTGCCGGACGATCCGGGCGCAGTGAGAAATACCGGATAGGTACGGCTTTTACTGAAGCGGCGGCTGCCGCTTACATATAAGGCTGTCACTGTCACCCGGGTCCCCTTTTTCTGCCCCGGCAGAATTTCTCCTGCCGGTTCTGACAGACTTCCGTCGGCTGTAATATAGTCTGCATCTTCCGTCTCGTAGGAAAGGGTGAATGGATAACCCGGCAGACTCTGCGGAAAATACAGATCCCTGTTCACTGACAGCAGGGACCGGTTATCTCCTGCCATAACAGTTTCCAGCTTGCTGAAAAGGTCTTTGTAGACCTTTTCCAGTTCTTTCCGGGACAGAGTCTGTTCTTCCAGGACAAGCCGGTATGTTTTTGTTCTGCCGGTTTTTTTGTCATGGTCGGAAAGAATCAGCGTCTCCTCCTTTTCCCCTTCTCCAAAAGAGTTGCGGCGGAGCCGGATGACATCTCTTCTCCCCCATGCACAGGCCATCATCAGCCCGGCTGTCAAAAGCAGGATGACCAGACTGCCTCCTGCCCAGATTGTCATCTGCCGCAGAAAGCGGCGGCTTCTCCTTTCTGTATCCTCAGCTGTCTCCACATAGGTCCTGCGATATTGTATGCTGATCCTTTCCAGCCAGGGAGCCAGGACCGGATCCACACTTTTTTTCCATCTGTCCGCCCGATTTCCGGACCGGTCTTTCATTAACTGTTTCCCTCCATTCACATTTCGAGGCGCAGGATACGGTCAGACCAGAGGTAAGCCCCGTAAGTTGCGGCCAGCATCCCCGTCATGATGATATGGCCGGACAGAGACTTATAGAAGCATTCTGTGTAACCGGGATCCGACAGGCGAAGATAAAGCAGAATCAGAAAGGGCATGGTCAGCATAATGTTCTTCTCAAACACTCTCCCGCTCATCAGGACCTCAATCTCCCTGCCTGTATCCATCTTTTCTTTCAGGTGCTCCGTCAGGTCCCTGATTGTCTCAATCATATTTCCTCCGGTCCTGTAGACCACATCAATTATCATGGCAAATTCATAAATTTCTTCAAGGTCTGTCTCACGGGCCAGATCCGCAAAAAGCTGACGCAGGGGAACATGCATCTTCCGGCGTCTGTTCATGGCCTCAATCTTTCCCATCAGGGATATCCGTCCCTGCAGACCGGCGGCTGCCATTTCCTTCCGGGCTGCTCCAAGGGCATTCTCCAGGGAGTAGCCTGCCTGCAGGGATGTAATCAGTGACTGGAGAAGCGCGCGAAAGTCCTCCCTGTACCTCTTCTGCCGGAAGCGGTGCAGAAGCCTGCCCGCCTCTCTGAAATAAGCAATCATAAAGACCTGAAGAGGCAGCATCCAGACCGGATCCATATAGCAGAGGAAGTTTACTGCGCACAGAAAGCCTTCTCCCGACAGGAAGACCAGAAAGGCCTCTTTTACCTTCATCTTCCGGATTTCCGCCGGAAAGCGCTTTGTCAGTCCGGTCATCCCGTGGTCTCCTTTCCGGCTGCCTGATTTTTAAAGATTTCCATGGCACGGCAGTAGTTGTCGTACTCGCCGTAACGGTGCAGTTTATCTTCCTCCCCGATTCCGGACTCTGCCCTTAAAGTGTCCCCCTTATCCAGGGTAAAAAGGCAGGCTGTCTCATAATCCGTCCCGTCAAAGCCCCTCAGTTCCATGATCTGGGTCACTCTCCTCTCCCCGCTTTTAAGTCGTTCCAGGTGAATCAGAATATCGATGGAGGAAGCGATCAGGCCCTGAATGGCGCGAAGGGGCAGATCCATTCCCATGAGCACCAGTGTCTCCAGCCGGCGCAAACTGTCGCGACAGGAATTTGCGTGGATGGTGGAAAAGGATCCGCTGTGTCCTGTGGACAGGGCGGATAGCATGGATACTGCCTCCTTTCCCCTGACCTCGCCCACCACGATCCGGTCCGGTCTCATGCGCAGACTGGCCCTGATCAGGTCATCCATGGTGACGGCATTCCTGCCTTCCACATTGGCGCTCCTGGTTTCAAGCCGGACCAGGTTTTCCACATGGCCGAAAGTGAGCTCGGCTGAATCTTCTATAGTCAGAATCCTCTCTGACCTGCCGATATACTCGGCCAGGGCATTCAGAAGGGAAGATTTCCCGGAATTCGTTGCACCGCTTATGAGGATATTGTAACGGGCCCGGACCAGACAGCCCAGAATGGCAGCCAGAGCCTGCGGAAACTCCCGGCAGTCAATCAGCTTTTCCATGGTCATCCCGCCTGTGGGAAACTTCCGTATGGTGATCACCGGCCCGACCAGGGACACCGGCGGCAGAATGATATGGACTCTGGAGCCGTCGGCAAGTCTGCTGTCCACTATGGGTGAGGACTCATTGGCAATACGGTTGACCGGAGAAATCATCTGGTCGATCAGACAGCGGAGGTTCTCCTCATCAGGAAAAGCATCTCCGGTTCTGGCTACCCTGCCGTTCTGTTCTATAAATACCTTGTCCTTGCCTACCACCATGATTTCCGTGACACTGTCGTCCCGCAGATACTTTTCGAGAATATCGAGCCGGCAGAGGGCATCAAAGAGTTCCTGGCGAAGAATCTGCTTCTGCCTCAGGCTTGAGAAAGCTTCCTCTCCGGATGACAGAATGGTCCTGTCGATCTCCCGGAGTATTTCCCGGTCATCCAGATGACCGCGGTCTGCAATCTTTGCAAGTATCTTCTCCCTCAGTTCCTTCTTCCTTTCCGGCCTCTCTTTATCTGCTGCCTCTCTCTCCCTTCCGCGTTCCTTCATCTCCACGTCCGGTCACCTCCTCCTTTGTCACGATTCGGATCCGGCCCCGGAATCCGGCCTCCG
This sequence comes from uncultured Lachnospiraceae bacterium, assembly GCA_902783205.1. The sequence continues at coordinate 3,648 of CACZQE010000022.1, forward strand.
CTTCACCGGCGGCCCACTCAAGGCGGCGGCATAAGGTATGGACCCGCTTGCTGCCGGCAGAATCAAGAAGCCAGATTTCATCAAACAGAGAAAAGACTTCCGGTCCTGTCAGAAAACCGCTGCCGATCCCTGCCGTGATATGCCGGTACCTTCCGCCCGTCCGCAGGCGGTCAAAAAACCACCTGTAATCATCGGTTCCCAGTTCCCGCAGGTAGAAGAAAAGATCAGGAGAGGAAAGGATAAACACCCCTTCTTTTCTCTCCGCTATTTCTTCCAGAATATCCAGGATCTCCTTTTCCCGAAGCCGGATGTAGTAGCAGAGATCTCCCATATTGGCATGATCACCCACAACCGGCCCTATGTCTTCCAGACCTATATAGAGGTCTCCTTCATCCAGGGTGCAGGCGGCAATCTCCTCCAGATGCTCTTCAAAGACCGGACTGTAGAGAGCCCTGATCTGTACGGGTTCCGGACCCGGTGAAGCGTCCCGGTCTGCTCCCTTTGCAGAGCTGATCCTGTCCAGGATAAGGGCCGGGCTCCGGAATCTGCTGAATCCTTCTTCTTCCCGGTCATTAAGAAACAGGATCTTAGAGGGGTCGGGCCTGTGTCCGGGGCAGCCGCCGGAAGATAGTTCCCGGCAGAACGTCTCGTCAAGGATATAGAGATCACCCGGCTCACAGCCTTCCATTCTGGCCGGCTCCGTAAAATGATAAATCCTGATGTGGGGATCGGTTCTGTTTTCCAGATACCGGACCAGCCTCTTTCCGTATTCACCCTTTTCCCCGACGATCACAACATTGACACTCTGCTTCAAATTATCACCTGCCGTAAAGCAGACACTACTGTTATCTGCCGACTATTGCTATTATTTGATATTACTATTATTTTCTATTACTGTTAATTATTTCCATAAAACAGCAAATAAAAATTACCATATTTTTCCATTATTGTCCATAGGACCTTTTCACTAAAATCACCCCTGCAGAAGCAGTACATTTAAGAATCCTTTACAAAGAAAACATTTCATCTCATGGTTTTGTCATTTCATCAAAAAAAGAGCTCCCGCTCCCATAACTTGCAGTCATGGGAGCCGAAGCTCTTTCAAGTTGCACAGCGACGCCGGCCCGCGACGTTTCCTATCCGAAAAGCCGGTGAAAGAAATTACGAATCTTCTCAATGATTCCGCCACTGTCAATGTCCATTGTATCTATTTTCTTGTATATTTCACCTGCCTGGCGCTTCAGGTCGTCCAGATTCAGGTTCAGGGTGTCGATCTTTTCTGTCAGTTCCCTGATCTTGGCCCTGTCTTCTTCAGACAGTTCCACATCCAGTTCCTCACAGCACTCATCAATGATCCGTTCCACATCCTCGGAGCTCTTTATATCCTCTTCGGTGATTTTCTTTTTCAGCAGAGCTATGAATTCTTCCGCCAGTTCCGGATCATCTATTTCTTCAGCCAGGTCACCTGTAACGATCAGCTCATTGGTTGCCGCGTCCTTGTTTTCATCGGAAAGAGGTTTGCCGGTCATGTCCTCATAGGCATGCATGGCTCCTACAAGGGCTGCCGTTCCCGAAAGATCAAAGGGGCCTGCCACCACGATTCTGGCATCGCTGACTCCCGCCGTTGACAGGGCGTTCCTGTACATTCCTTCCGTACAGTAGGTGATATTCCTGGTTGTGACAGTGATACCGTCTCCCTTGTCACTCTTCTCGATC
>CACZQE010000023.1 GCA_902783205.1 uncultured Lachnospiraceae bacterium
CTTTGGAGATTGATCCCCGAACGATTTTCTATCCCGAATTGAACCGGGAAGATGAAGCGATGGCCCATATTCAGATTCTCCTTTCCAGCTGTAGCGAGCAAGATATTCGGTCATTAATCCCCATCTGCGAAACGGTGCTCTCCGTATTTCATGAGCGTGATTGTATCCAAATTGAGGACAAATAAAAACAGAGCCTGCGTCCTACATTACTTAGGAAGCAGGCTCTGCGCGTTATGCGTCTGGCTCTTTTTTGACTACCATTTTCAGTTTTGCGATATCCACTTTTGTTTCCCGTTTACATTTTGGACAGTACAGCGGGAAGTTCAAAAGGACAGTATCAGCATATACTTTAATACGGGTTTTGTTATTACAATGGGGACACCGTACCCATAATTGTCCTGATGCGCTGATCAAAATAATCGCCTCCTGATTGAGTGTGTTCTGCTATACTGCATCTTCAATGCCTGTTTTGCTGACGATTCGATAATACACGCCTGAAGTCAGTCGATAGACAATGGCATAGAAGGCTGTGAACACAGCGAAGCTAATCAGCGTAGTGCGAACAAACAGACCGACGTTGTACAAGCTGAACAGAGTCAGAAGTCTGCGAATCATCGGGAATGCGAAGATCAGGTGCAGACCAGCGAAAGCCAGCGGCAACGCGAATACGGTCAATAGCTGGGATGAAATGCTGGCACGAATCTCCTTCTTGGTCATGCCCACCTTTTGCATGATGTCGAAACGCTTGGCATCCTCGTAGCCCTCGGAGATCTGCTTGTAGTAGATAATCAGCACCGCGGCGACTAGGAAGACGGCGCTCAGAAGGATCCCAATGAAGAACAGTGCGCCATACGAGCCGAAGTAATCCGCTGCACTGTCAGCTCGAGCATCTACTGAAAAGCTGCGGAAGCCCATTCCGTCAGTTCCCTCAAAGGGGAGATCGGAAAGCACGAAAGTCAAATCATAGGCAAAGCTACTGTTCCTATCATCAGTAAGACCGGTATCAAAACCATATGTCCATTGAATCTGAGCCTTATTTGCACCTTCGTTGTCTATGAGGACAAAACCTTCAATGGCAGCAAATAGGTCAGGAACAATTAACGTGATGCGCGGTGATGCCACGCCCGCATAGGGTTCCATGATTGTCCCTTGTTCCACCGACGTAACCTGCCAGCTGTGAGCTACATCACCCATGGCCAGTGTGATCGTATTCCTCTTGTAGTCCATTCTGTCAACCAACAAAGCTGCCTCATTTTCGGCTATTGATAATGGTTCTCCGGCCATCGCTGCGTAGTCGCTGGCAGAGATCAGATATATTTCCCTCAAATCTCCCGAACCGACAAGCCCGTCTTCTCGGTGGTCGACGCATTGAATGGTGTCACCTGACATCATACCGGTCAGATTGATGAAGCGGACTTCCCGCACGTTACTCATATCCACATCTTGCTCTGACGTGAAGTCCGCGATGGCTACACGGAATCTGTCCAAGTTACTGTCGTCCAGTTGCGAGGGGTCATTCAAATGCACGTCCAGATTTATTTCTCTCGGATAGCGACTGAGCAGCGAATCCTCCGCCCCGAACCACAGGCAGGTCGTGGAGGACAGCATCACTAGCACCATCGTAGCGATGATGCAGATAGACGCCAGACCCGCGCCATTGCGCTTCATGCGGTAGGCCATGGAGGACACGGATACGAAGTGCTTCGGCTGGTAGTAGTAGCCTTTGCTTTTCTGCAAAGTTCGGCACAGCCGAACGCTGCCCGCGATCATAATCAGATAAGTAGCGACGATGACCATCAGCACCGCGACGAAGAACCACATCATGGCGTCGAGCGGATTGTCGATCGAGATGGCGAGCCAATAGGCCGCTACCAGGATAACGATGCCCGCGAGCGCCAGGATCCTGTTGCCCTTGGGCGGCTTTTCGCCGACATTCTCAGCCTTCATCAGGGTGACGGCGCTGGAACGGGCCGTTCGGATAACGGCGGACAGCCAGATCAGCGCAAAGATAGCTGCGTAGCAGATGAGCGTCCGAAGGAGCGAGCCCACGTCCAGACGTAACCGGAAGTCGATCTCGCCGCCCAACAAATTGACGAGTCCCAGTTCTGCCAGCTTGGAAAGTGCCAATCCCGCCAGCAGGCCGCCTGCCAGCGCAATGACGAAAGTGATGAGGCTCTCCCAGGTAATAATGCGCGCCAGGTTTCGCTTGTCCATGCCCAGCACGTTGTACAGGCCGAACTCCTTCTGGCGACGGCGGATCAGGAAGGAATGTGTGTAGAACAAGAACACCAGCGAGAACAGCAGCACCACAATTCTTCCAAGGTTCAGGATCGTTTCTACCGACGATTTACCACGGGGAATCAGCGCCAGTGCTGTCGGCGAGGACAGGAAGCCCAAGATATAGTGCATTGCCACCATGCAGATACAGGTCAGCAGGTAAGGCACGGACATGCGCCGGTTTTTACGGATGCCGTCCCAGGCGAGGCGGGGATAAAACAAGGTTTTCATGCCCGGCCACCTCCTTGCGCCAGCAAGGTCAGCGTGTCGGCGATCTTCTGATACAGCTGATCGTCTGTCGCCTCGCCCCGGTAGAGTTGGTGGAACACTTCACCATCACGAATGAATAGTACACGCCCCGCGCGGCTTGCAGCACGTGCAGAGTGCGTGACCATCAGTAGGGTTTGTCCCTGACGGTTGACTTCGGAGAACAGCCGCAACAATTCGTCCGTCGACCGGGAATCCAGCGCGCCGGTCGGTTCGTCTGCGAGGATCAACCTGGGCGATGTGATCAGCGCCCGGGCCACGGCGGCCCGCTGCTTCTGCCCGCCGGAGACCTCGTAGGGGTACTTTTTCAGCAGTGCCTCGATGCCTAGCGTCCTTGCGATGGGTATGAGAAGTGCGTGCATTTCCGGCCAACGCTTTCCTGCCAGCACCAATGGAAGGTAGACGTTATCTTCCAACGTGAAGGTGTCCAGCAGGTTAAACTCCTGGAATACGAAGCCCAAGTTGTCCCGGCGAAACGCTGCCACATCGCTTTCTTTGATCTTGGATAAGTCTTTGCCTTCCAGCAACACCGTGCCAGCGGTGGGCTTGTCCAGCGCGGCCAAGATGTTTAATAGTGTAGTCTTGCCGGAGCCGCTTTCGCCCATAATGGCGACGTATTCGCCCTCCTCCACTGTGAAATTAACGTTTTTCAGCGCCTCCACGGCATGGCCGCCGAAGCGCGTCTTGTAGACCTTTTTCAGTCCCTTGACTTCCAACAGACTCATGGATAAGTCCTCCCGTTCGCTTGATGCCCCCATTTTAGCGCTGTAAGCCGACTCACTCCATCGAATCGGCTTACATTTTCGGGGACAAAACGAACATTTTTGTAAGATTTATTCTATTGCCATCTCTCTCCTGCTCAAATCGATGCGCACCGTCGTACCCTCTCCGAGTTTGGACTGAATGGAAATGCCGTGACCCAAGTTGTCGCAGATGCGCTTACACAGGTACAGCCCGATGCCGCTGGCCTGCCGGTTCTTTCGCCCGGTAAGGCCGGTGTAGCTCTGCTCGAACACGCGGGGTAAATCCTCCGGGGCGATGCCGATGCCCGTGTCCCTGACGCATAGCGTCAGCGGGGCTTCGAGGCAGACGGAGATCGTCCCCTTCGGCGTGTATTTCAGTGCGTTGGAGAGCACCTGCTCAATGACGAAGCCCAGCCACTTCTCGTCCGTTAGCACACGTGCGTTGACGGGCGTGTAATCCAGCTTCAGCCTGCGACGAATGAACTCGCCCGAGAACTGCTTGAACACACTGCGCAGCAGGCCATCCAGGTCGCACTCCCGGATGACGTAGTCCGTGCCGCTGCCCTCCAGGCGCAGGTAGGTCAGCACCATTTCCACATAGCGTTCGATTCGCCCCAGATCGGAGAGCAGCTCCCGGGCCTCGGCGGTGTCTTGGCCCTGCAATTTCAGGCGCATGGCGGCGAGGGGCGTCTTGATCTGGTGCGCCCAGAGGGTGTAGTAGTCTGTCATGGCCTGAAAACTCGCCTCAGCGCGGGCCTGTCCCTCTCGGTGGGCATCTGAAAGCAGTTGGACGATTTCCCGATAATCCGCAGCTTCCACGTCCTGGACCTCGGGCAGCTGTTCAGGAAGACCGGTCTCCAGCCGTTTCAATTCTTCCAGCACCGCGTGCCGCTTTTTCAATCGCAGAAAGCCCGCCGCAGCACATCCGGCACCCAGCAGCAGACACAACCCCGCCGGGTAAAGCACCGCCTTCAGCGGCAGGTGATACAGCATGAAGGAAGTGGCGAAAATCAACGCGAATGCAAGGAACATGGCAATCACACTCAGCCTGCTCCGCAGATATCGAAACAGCAGCTTCATTCTCAACACCCCACGCCGTAACCCACGCCAAACTTGGTCGTGATGAAATCCGTCAGTCCAGCCGCGTCCAGCTTCTTCCGAAGCCGGCCCACGTTCACGGTCAGGGTATTCTCGTCCACGAAAGCGTCCGTCTGCCACAGGGCATCCATCAGTTTCTCCCGGCTAACGATCTTTCCCTTGTTCTGTATCAGCGTCAGCAATATGCGATACTCGTTCTTCGTCAGCTCAATCTTCTTGCTGCCATAGGTGAGCACGCCGTCGCCGGTGTTCAGCAACGCGCCGTTGTGCTCCAGCACCGGGGCGGCGCTTCCGTAGTCATAGCTTCGACGCAACAGCGCCTGAACCTTGGCAATGAGCACGCCCGGATCAAATGGCTTGGCGATGAAGTCGTCCCCGCCCATGTTCATAGCCATTATGATGTTCATATTGTCCGAGGCGGAGGAAATGAAGATCACCGGCACCGACGACACCTTGCGAATCTCCGAACACCAGTGATAGCCGCTCATGAACGGCAGAGAAATGTCCATCAGCACCAGGTGCGGCTGTACACGGGCGAAGTCTGTCATCACGGCTCGGAAGTCCGTCACCGTCTCCGCCCGCAGCCCCCATTGCGCCATGTGCGCCGCAATCGCCTCTGCAATGCCACAGTCATCTTCTACAATCAGTATGCGGTATTCCATTTCAATCTCCAAATCATTAATCAGTGATATGATGATTGTTTCATATTTGTCTAATGCTTTTCTGCCTTATGGTTAGCTAAAGTCGTGCCTGCCTTACTCTTCTGTGTTTTAGAAGTCGCCTTCGAGGCTAAAGTCTTAGCCGCTTTCCCAACTTTTCCGCCATGATGAACTGCCATACTCTTCCTCTCCTCTCATTGTTTTACAGGTCGTGAAATCACAATTCATTTTATATGTCTCTATTATTTCTTAATGCCCTTGAGTTTCAGGCTCTTGAAATCTATAGTATTAGAAACAGTCAGCGCACCTTCCGGCAAGTCTAACAGATACTCTATTTCCTTTGCCGATAGGCTAAATCCATATCGAAAATCAATATTCCAAACATTAAAACTATATCACTTACCGCAGCCATCATAATAGTATCCCCACTTTTCTTTAATGCGATTTTTATCAAATGTTATCCTAGAGCAAAAACGCAGTAAGCCAGCACATGTATTATTATCAATCGGGCAATACTTTCCCTCAATCATACACTCATTTCCAATTACAATAGTTGTCATAAGCAACCCTTGAGTCACGCTCCTTTTCATTGTGAGATTATTTCTCCCACAAAGTCTGTTATGCATTTTTTCCATAGTATAATTTGCTGATCTGTCATCACCATTTGATCGAAGGATTATAGTGTTCACAGAGGGCATATTTGCTGCAACAATATACCATTCAATATTGAAATCACTAAGCCAAGGCGTTTCTATCATAATAGTATCCGGGTTGAAACAATTACAATTAAATAGTATATCCTCTAGTTCTCCATCCAAAAGAGTACGATCTGCATAATATGCTTCTTCCATATTTGCATATCTCTCAGCTTTTGCCGCCGGTTTCAAAACTGCATCTACCAATTGTCTTGGAGTTTGAAAGTTATTTATACTTCCATAAGCAGCCCTATAATACTTGCCTCTTGAATCCATTTTTGAAGCTCCCAGATTTCCATTTATAAGCTGATCCTTTAATGCCTCGGCATATCGTTTATTTTGAGAAGCAAATTCGAATCGTAGGGACTTATCCTCTTTGTTCACATAGACACTACAGTTGTCTTTTATGTAAACTAAGTCTTTTTGTATAGCATCTATGATTCGATACAATTCTACCTTTCCCTGATCTGAACTGAATATTGCCTTTGAAACTTGATTCTGCTCGTAAAGTATGTTTACCTGATCATACTGTGATCTAATATACTGCAGATTTGCCTCATACAATCCCTCTAGATATACATCCTTACTATCGAGAACGCGGTAAAATCCAGCAGGTTTCTCATCAGTAATCTCACCTGTAATTTGGTTCAGGTATAGTGGCCTCAAATCCTTCTTTACAATCTTTACCATTTTCTGTTTCTTTAGATACTCAACTCCCCTATCTGTCAATTTAACAGTCTCGCCAGAAGTCATCACCATTTGGCTCATGTCAAGCTGTGAAACCATTTGAAGCATTATACTATCTTCTACTCCAAATTGTTGTGAGAGTTCGTCAATTGTCATGTGTTCAATGCTAACAGCGCTCATTAAGCATTCATAGATAAAAGGCAAGTTCTCAGTTTGCCTTTCCAGTATTGTAACATTGAAAACTCTTATAGGGATATAAACAGGGATGGTACAGGCATAATCATAGCCTTCTATGTCTTTCGGAATGTATTTTTCTACCTTTTTTTGCCAAGAATACAACACTTATATTCCCCCCAGTTCTATAACTTTACAGCATTCAGGCTTTCCCTTGATATACGATTGAATCATTGGATATAGATTCTTATGTATTGTAGTGTCCCCCAAAAAATCGTAATCTCCTATGATAATCAATGCCCGTATCGCTCTTGAGAAAGATACATTGAGTCTCGCCTGTTCTTTGATAAACCCTATTGATCTACGATTATTACTTCTTACTGTAGAGTATATTATAATATCCCTCTGGCTACCTTGAAATGCATCCACAGTATTAACGTCTACCTTTATGTTCTTCAAGCCCAGCTGCTTTGTTCGTTCCCGGATCAAATCTAATTGCGCCTTGTATGGTGTAATCACACCTACTGAATACTTGAAAGGATGGTCTGCCATTTCTTTGTCTATCCTCACAAGACATTTC
>CACZQE010000024.1 GCA_902783205.1 uncultured Lachnospiraceae bacterium
AATGTTTACAAAAAGGGCTGTATCTATGATGCCTGGACAGAGTATTTCAAGTATGATGTCTGGATGGAAACTATGGAAGAATGCGGCCTGGATTACCGTTTCTATACCATGAGGGAGAGAAGCACCGATGAGATCTTCCCGTGGGATTTTATCGATATCGGTGTGACAAAGGCCTTCCTGATCCGGGAGTGGAACCGGGCCATGGAAGGAATAGTAACCCCCAACTGCCGGGAAAAATGTTCCGGCTGCGGAGCGGCAAGATTTGGCGGAGGTGTCTGCATTGAAGGCAAGAATCAAATGGACTAAAACCGGTGTATTAAAGTTCATCGGTCATCTGGATGTACAGCGCTTCTTTCAGAAGGCGCTGATGCGGGCGCAGCTGCCGGTTTCTTTTTCCCAGGGGATGAGCCCTCACCAGATCATGAGCTTTGCGGCCCCGCTGGGCATCGGCATGACAAGCGAGGGAGAGTATGCCGATATCACATTTGACTGGTGCTACAGCAGCCGGGAAATGATTCGCCGAATAAATGAGCAGATGAATGAAGGCATCTCTGTGCTGGAGTTTAAGCGGGTAGATGACAGGGAAAAGAGCTGCATGTCCCAGACTGCAGCTGCAGACTACCTGGTATCCTTCAGAGATAATCACTATTTCACCCAGCCTTTTCTGCAGCGTACCGCCATGTTTCTGATGCAGGAGCAGATCCTGATCATGAAGAAAACCAAGAGAAGTGAGAAGATGGTAGATATTTCGCCCCTGATTCTTGCCATGGAGACCAGGGGGGATGAGATCTTCCTCAAACTGGTGACCGGAAGTGAGCAGAACCTTAAGCCCCATCTGGTCATGGAGGCCTACTGCCAGTATCTGGGATACGATTATGATCCGGCGGGTTTTATGTACCACAGACTGGAGACATATCTGAACAAAGACGGGGAACTGCTGCCTTTAGGCGCTGTCGGGGAAGATGTAATTGAGCCTGTCATGCCGGAAAATGCTCCGGCGGGAGAGGAGAAGGAGTCCTGAAATGGATGGTAAAGGAAAGCTGGTGATCACCCGCAGAAGGGGCATGATGTGCTATGGTTTCTTTAAAGACGAGAAGCCTGTGGAACTGTACGCATCCCCTCTGCTGTCAGCCAGTGAAGTTGATAATATATATGTGGCCAGGGTGGAGAAGGTGGCTGAAGGAATAGCCAGTGTTTTCGCTGATATCGGCAATGGGAAAAAGTGTTATATTCCCATGCGGAAGAATAAGAAGATCACCAATCTCTCCCTGAGAAATAACGAGAACAGACAGGTCAGAAACGGAGATTCCATCCTTGTGCAGATTGTCAAGGATGCCAGCGGCAGCAAGGCTGCGGTAGCGGACGGAAACATCTGCCTTTACGGGCGCTGCCTGATTCTGTCTCTGACCGACCGCCGTCTGTCGGTTTCCAGAAAGATAACGGATTCTTCTGAGAAAAAGCGGCTGAAAAAGATTGCCAGGGAACTTCATGAAGGCGGAGATCCCCTTTATTATGACGAAGCCGGTCCCCATTACGGGCTTGTGATCCGGACAAATGCGGCCGGCGCAGACGCGGCGACTCTGCGATCGGAGTACGAGTCTTTGATTCTGCGTATGAGAGTTATCCTGAAAAGGAGCCGCTATGCTTCCTACGGAACCTGTCTCTACAGGAGAGTCCCCCATTATGTATCTCTGGGCTTTAATCTGCCCGACAGGGAGGTAAACAGGGTGATCACTGACCAGGCGGACGTCTTTGATCAGTATCAGGACCTTTGCATGGAGAGGGATGATGTGAAATTTGAATCAAAGCTGTCACTCTATGAAGACAGCTATCCTCTCTACGACCTGTACCGTTTTTCCCACTGGTACGACCAGGCTCTGGGAAAGCAGGTATGGCTGAAGTCCGGCGCCTATCTGGTCATTGAACAGACAGAAGCCATGGTGGTTATCGACGTGAATTCCGGCAGTATGACCGGAAGCAGAAAGAAGAAAGAAAATATCCATAAAAAAGTAAACCGGGAAGCGGCATCGGAGATTGCCAGACAGATCCGCCTGCGGAATCTTTCCGGGATCATCCTGATCGATTTTATCAATATGTATGATCATAAGGAGCAGACTGAACTTCTGCAGTTCCTGAGAAGCGAATGCAAAAAGGACAGGGTACCGGTCAACGTGATCGACTATACGGCTCTGGGTCTGGTGGAGGTGACCAGGACCAAGCGTCTGCCAACCCTTGCCCGGCAGATGGAAATGTGCAGATAAAAAGTATTGACAAGCATCCGGCCGAATGGTATGATGATTGTTGTGTTACGCACAGTGTGGTAGAAGTATGCCCTTTTTCAGGGGGTATCACCAAAGCTGGCGATTTTTTATTAGGAGGTGCCATATGTACGCTATTATTGCAACAGGTGGTAAACAGTATAAGGTTAGTGAGGGCGATGTCATCAGAGTTGAGAAGCTCGGTGCAGAGGCTGGCTCTACTTATACTTTTGACCAGGTCTTAGCAGTAAGTGGTGACGAAGTCAAAGTGGGAGATCCTGTCGTTGCAGGCGCAACGGTTGAAGCTTCTGTAATTGGCGACGGTAAGGCTAAAAAGGTTATCGTCTACAAGTACAAGAACAAGACAGGCTATCACAAGAAACAGGGTCACAGACAGCTTTACACAAAGGTTAAGATCGAAAAGATCAACGCTTAATCAGAGTTTTGAATCTTTATGATTGAGGCAACGATCTTCAGAAAGCCTGACGGATCCTATAAAGGATTTCAGGTGCTGGGCCATGCGGACAGTGTAAGCAAAGGAGCAGATCTGGTATGCTGCGCAGTCTCAGTACTTACCATCACGCTTGTCAACAGTCTTGAGAAGCTGACGGATGAAGTATATGAGGAGACGACAGACGGTCCCATGGGACTGAGTCAGGTTATCTTCAAAGATAAACCGGGCGAGAAAGCAGTGGTCCTGATGGATGCTTTTCTTCTGGGAATGACCCAGATGGAGTCCGTATACGGCGATTGGTTAAAAGTAATTACAAGGGAGGTGTAACGACGATGATGCAGATGAACCTTCAGTTCTTCGCCCATAAAAAAGGTGTAGGTTCCACAAAGAACGGACGTGATTCCGAGTCCAAGAGACTTGGTGCCAAGAGAGCAGACGGTCAGTTCGTAAAAGCTGGCAACATTCTTTACAGACAGCGTGGAACAAGAATCCATCCCGGCAACAATGTAGGACGCGGAAACGACGATACATTATTTGCTTTAGTTGATGGCGTAGTACGTTTCGAGAGAAAAGGCAGAGACAAAAAGCAGTGCTCTGTATATCCGGTAGCGTAAGACTGTTAACGATTTGACTGGCGGCTTCAAATTTACCTTTGAAGCCGCTTTTGTTTCTATTTGAGATAAATATTACTGAAAGGATGTGAGGTCATGTTCGCAGACCGCGCACGCATCTTTATCCGTTCCGGCAAAGGCGGGGACGGCCATGTCAGCTTCCGGAGGGAAAAGTATGTTCCCGACGGCGGACCTGACGGAGGTGACGGTGGAAAGGGCGGAGATCTGATCTTTGTGGTTGATCCGGGCCTGAATACACTGACTGATTACAGACACAGAAGAAAATACAAAGCTGAGGACGGACAGCCCGGCGGCAAGAAGCGCTGTAACGGCGCAAAAGGAGCCGACTGTATCCTCAAGGTTCCTGCCGGCACCGTGATCAAGGATGCAGAGACAGGCAAGGTCATTCTTGACATGGCAAACAGGAAAGAGCCTGTTGTCGTGCTCAGGGGCGGCCGGGGAGGCAAAGGCAATCAGCATTACGCGACACCGACCATGCAGGCGCCAAAGTACGCCCAGCCTGGCCAGGAAGCCAGGGAGCTCTGGGTGGATCTGGAGCTTAAGGTGATCGCCGATGTGGGCCTGGTCGGTTTCCCCAATGTAGGAAAGTCCACGCTTTTATCCAGGGTCAGCAACGCCAGGCCCAAGATAGCCAATTATCACTTCACAACTTTGAACCCCAATCTGGGCGTAGTCGATCTGGACGGGGGAAACGGCTTTGTTATAGCGGATATTCCCGGTATCATCGAAGGAGCGTCCGAAGGTGTAGGACTGGGATTTGATTTTCTGCGCCATATAGAGCGTACCAAAGTTATGATCCACCTGGTGGATGCGGCTTCAGTTGAAGGCAGGGATCCCATTGAGGATATCAGGGCCATTAATCATGAGCTGGCTTCTTACAATGCGGAACTGGCAAAGAGACCCCAGGTTATCGCCGCCAATAAGATTGATGCCATGCCGGCGGAAGACACAGAAGTGATCATTGGCATGATCCGGGAAGCATTTGAAGAAGAGGGAATCGAAGTATTTCCCATCTCGGCAGTCAGCGGTCAGGGTGTTAAAGAACTGCTCTGGCATGTAAAGGGTATGCTGGACGAGCTTCCTGAAGAAGATGTCGAGTTTGAACAGGAATTCTTCATTGATCTGCCCGGCACTGATGAACAGGAAGCCATCCTTGTCTGGAAGGATGAGGAGGATATCTTCCACATAGAAGGACCCAGAGTGGACCGGATGCTGGGCTATACCAACCTGGAATCCGAAAAAGGCTTTGAGTTTTTCCAGAAGTTCATGAAAGAACAGGGTATCCTTGCCCGTCTTGAAGAGCTGGGAATCCAGGAAGGAGACACGGTAAAGGTCTTCAATCTGGCCTTTGATTACTATAAATAATAAATCAGCAAACGCAACGTGGATTGGAAAGGAAGTTATATGACCAGTAAACAGAGAGCATATCTTAAAGGACTGGCTTCTTCTCTTGCGCCGATCGCCCAGGTGGGTAAAGCTTCCCTTACACCGGAAGTCATCCAGGCAGTGAGAGAAGCAATCGATAAAAGAGAGTTGGTAAAGGTCTCCGTGCTGAAGAACTGTTTTGACGATCCGAGAGAAATCGCGGATATCCTGGCTGAGAGAACACGGTCCCAGGTTGTCCAGGTAATCGGGAAAAAGATCGTTCTTTATAAACCGTCTAAAGATAAGCCGAAGATTATTCTCCCATAAGGAATACATTTAATCCGTCTACAGGGGAATGCAGGAGTCTGAGGGGAGTTATATATGAAGAAAAAGAGAATCGGAATCATGGGAGGCACATTTAATCCCATCCATTACGGACATCTTCTGCTGGCTGAGACAGCTTATCATCAGTTTGAAATGGATGAGATCCTGATCATGCCTACAAAGAATACTTACTACAAGAGGATGAATCAGCTTGTCTCTGAGGAAGACAGGGTAAATATGGTATCTGTTGCCATTAGTGATAATCCGCATTTTGTTCTTTCCAGAGAAGAAGTGGACAGGGACGGTACAACATACACTGTGGATACCCTGCGTAAGCTGACACAGACCATGCCGGATGCGGAATTCTATTTCATTATGGGTGCGGACTCCCTGTATCATATGGAGACATGGAAAGATGTGGAGGACATTCTTTCCATGGCCGTGATCGTAGTGGCAGGCCGCGGAATGGACGGATCCGGAAGCTCACTGAACAGCCAGATCGAATATATGGAAAACAAATACGAATGTGAAGTCTATCGTCTCTTTTCTCCGGTCATGGAGATCTCCTCCAATGATATCAGAAGAAGAGTGGCTGAAGGAGAGAGTATCCGTTATCTGCTGCCGGATTCAGTGGCAGAATATATCAGAGAGCATGGCCTTTACAGGAAAGGAAGCGACAAATGACCGCCCGGGAACTCCAGGAAGAAATGAAAAGGCTTCTCCCTCCGGGACGTTACGAGCATACGGTGGGAGTGACTTACACAGCCTGCTGTCTGGCATACCGTTACGGCGCGGATCCCGACAAGGCAAGAATTGCCGGACTGCTGCATGACTGTGCCAAATACATCCCTTCCGGAGAAAAGATATCCATGGCCGAAAAGTACGGGATTTCCTTATCTGACTGCAGAAGAGAGAATCCCGAGCTGCTTCACGCGCCTTTAGGTGCCTGTCTGGCCAGGGAGGAGTATGGAGTGACAGATCCTGAGATCCTGTCGGCAATTGCCTGGCATACAACCGGGAAGCCTGAAATGTCTCTTCTTGACAAGATAATTTTTATCGCGGATTATATGGAACCCAACAGAAACCATGCCCCCAATTTACCTGAGATCCGGGTTCTGGCTTTTCAGGATCTGGATGCCTGTCTCCTGCGGATCCTGGCAGGGACGATCAGCTACCTTGAGAGTATGGATGCGGCAATAGACCCGATGACGGAGAAAACATACCATTATTACAGGGAGGAAATCTAAGTGAATGAATCTAAGAAAATGGCCCTTCTTGCAGTGGATGCGCTGAGCGACAAGAAGGCCGAGAATGTTACCATCATTGACATCAGCGAAGTATCTGTTATCGCTGATTATTTCATAATCGCAGACGGCAATAACCGTAACCAGGTTCAGGCCATGGCTGATAATGTGGAAGAGACACTGGGACGGGCCGGATGGGAGCCAAAGAGTGTGGAAGGCTACCGCAGCGCCAACTGGATCCTTCTGGATTACCGGGATGTGATCGTTCATATATTCAGTAAGGAAGACCGTGCTTTCTATGATCTGGAGAGAATCTGGAGAGACGGAAAGGAAATCGGCAGAGAAGATCTTGTTCAGGAAGACTAGCCTGAGAGATATGTAAAAGAAAAAGAACCGGCCATGCAGAGGTCCCCGAAGATAAGGTCAGAAAACTGACCGTCGGGAAACTCTGTATGACCGGTTTTTATTTTGTCTTATATTATGCAAAGGAACGGAAAAGACCGATTACCTTTCCTATGATGGAAAAGTGCATATCAGGAGTGATAATGATGGGATCCATGAAATCGTTCTCCGGCTGCAGGCGGATATGACCGTCTTCTTTGTAGAAAGTCTTCACGGTAGCCGAGTCTTCGATCAGGGCAACGATATAGTCGCCGTTGTAAGCAGTAGAGCACTCCTCAACAAGGACATAATCACCGTCATAAATACCGACGTTAACCATGGAATCTCCCTTTACGCGGAGCATAAAAGCGTCACTGTTATGGAGGAAGTCAGGAAGCATGGGAAAGTAGCCTTCCAGGTTCTCAGTGGCCAGAATAGGCTGGCCTGCCGTAACCGTGCCCACGATGGGAACATTGACCAGCTCCCGGCGTGTGAGATTAAAGAAATCATCATCGATGATCTCAATGGCGCGCGGCTTGGTAGGATCCCTTCTGATATATCCGTTTCTCTCAAGAGTCTCCAGATGGGAGTGGACTGAGGAAGTGGACTTTAAATGTACTGCCTCACCGATCTCTCTGACAGCGGGCGGATAGCCCCTGTTAAGGATGGACTCTTTAATATACTCCAGGATCTCCTGCTGCTTGCTGCTGATCTTACCCCTGCTCATATCTTACTCCTTTAAAATGAAATCTCCTGATCAAACTCTGTGTCCGGCTCAAATGCTCTATATAGCATATGTAAAAACATATAGTAATCCCTGAATGTATTGTAACATGGCACAGAAAAGAAAACAAGTGTTCGGAGGTAAAAAATCGAATAAATGTTCGAAAAAATTGCTTTTAGCTATTGACATACGAATATATGTTCGATATAATCTGAACATGAACAAACGTTCGTGCCATACTATATGACAGGAGGGATGAATATGATGACAGCTTCCGGTAATTATGAGGAGACTACATACATGAACTCGATGGAACGAGCCCGGCTTGAGAGAGAGCGGAAGAGAAGGATGAGAAGAAGAGAGGCGAGAAGGAAAAGAGATCTTTTTGTCAGAAGACTCAGAATCGGCGTTCTTGCTGCCGGCCTGCTGCTTCTGATCGGTGTACTGCCTTTTTCCCGCAGTATGCTGGCAGGCACAGATGTGGTCAGTGCAAATGCACCTCTTTCCCAGGTAAAGTACGAGACAGTAAAGATTAAAAGCGGCGACAGCCTCTGGTCAATCGCCAAAGAGCATATGAATCCGGGATATGACAATATTTACGAATATATTGATGATATTAAAGAATGTAATCATATGACAGATGACAAGCTCAACAGCGGCTGTTATCTGCTGATACCATATTATGAGTACCTGACCGAGTAAGGATCAGGAAGACAGACATTTTAATACGTTAAAAACCCGCAGTCCAATGCGTCTCCCGATACTGATATGTATCACATTGGACAGCGGGTTTTTTAATTGATTTCATTAAAGATTCAGATAAAAGGCCGGATTTGATTTTTATTCAGTATTTCCGCTTGCAAGTTCGGTATCACCGTCAAAGATGGTTACTGTGATCTTTGCTCCGGTTAAGTCAGGTGCGCTGATATCCAGGGTTCCGTTTCCTATACCTACATTTTTAAAGGTTCCTGAGTAGGTCCACTCGTCATTTCCGGAAACTGATGCAGTGTGGAGTATTCCGGAATTTGCCGGGGCAACGGTTGTTGTGCATTCGGCTGTGCCCTCGAAAGAGTCATTGTTTACATCTGCGTGAACGAGTACTTTGATGGTCGTGTAATCCTGGTCAACACTGAAATCAGCCTCAATGTCCTTATCCTCGGGATGGCGGATTTCATAGACCGAATTAGCGCTCAGATCCGGACCCTGCGGTTCTTCCGTCTTTGCTTCGCCGCCACCGCTGCTGCCGGCAGCACCGCCACAGCATGTCAGGATCAGAACAGAGATTGTCAGAAGGATACATAATAAAGCTTTTTTCATTTCCTACCTCCTTAAAGATTATGAAAACCCCTATGTATCTGAAATTCCCGGGCGGTTTTCCCTGAGTCTGACTTTTCCCGCGGCCATTCTTCGCCGCTGGTCTTCCATGGCAGCATAATGCTTTCTGGTGGTATTGACATCCTTATGGCCAAGTACATCAGCAACCAGATAGATATCGCCGGTTTCCTTGTAGAGCTCTGTTCCGTAAGTACTCCTGAGCTTATGAGGTGTGATCTTTTTTAAAGAAGTCACGGTCCTGGCATACTTTTTCACAAGATTCTCCACTGACCGCACAGTCAGCCGGCTTCTCTGCATGGACAGGAAAAGTGCGTTTTCAGATCCCTCCCTGGGCATGATAAGTTCACGCTCATCAAGATAATCAAGGAGGGCATTCCTTACTTCGTCACCAAAGTAGAGGATTACTTCGGCACCGCCTTTTCGGTGAATTTTCATTCCGTTGGTTTCAAAGTCCAGATCTGTAATATCCAGGCCTACACATTCGGATACACGGATTCCGGTACCCAGAAGAAGAGTCAGGATAGCCAGATCGCGGACTTTATTTTTGTTGTGATACTTTTGCTGGGACTTGGTCAGCCGGTCCCCCTGTTCGACACTGTCCAGAAGCTTAGCCACTTCGTCCGGTTCCAGCCGGATGATAGGGCGCTCATGCTTCTTGGGAATCTCCAGAAGGCTGGCTGTGTTATTGCTGATGAGCTGCTTACGGTAGAAGAATCTGAAAAATGTCCTCACACTTGCTGTTTTACGCATTCTTCCGCGCTCATCGTTGGTGTGGAGCTTATGGTCCTTGTTTTCATAGAGCTTAAGATAATCCAGATAATCCTCCAGCATGGTGAGAGTGACTTTGTCAAGCACACTTACCGGCCATGTCTTTATATCCCCCTCATGAATTTCCGGATATTCTTCCTGAAGAAAACGGAAGAAAACCCTGAGATCATATCCGTAAGCAATCCTTGTCCTGGAAGAAGTCTGAGGCTCGATTCCCCGGAAAAACTCTCTGCAGAAGCCGGGCAGCTCACGGAGCAGGCGACGAAGCTTCTTTTCGTTTTCTATATTCACCTGGTCGCTGTAGCTTTGCTCTGCCATAAAAATGCTCCTTAAAACATTAATAATTATTGATATTTGGATAAATAATAACATGTTTTTCTGTATGATTCAACACAAAAAGGGAACTTTTCATCTGTCCGGTCCTGTGATATGATGGTTATGGCAACTTTTAATATTCCCGGGAATTACAGACAATAAAAGTATGAGAAATATTATAAACAGAATCATCATCATCATGCTGACCATGATTATGATAGTCAGCCTATACAGCCTTATGGACCGCCATCTTCCTTCTGAGATCAACAGGCAGGAGGCAGGGAAGATAAGGGAGAGGATCATTGCATTTTTCCGTATGCAGCCTCACAAGTCATATGAGACACTGAACTACAAGGCGGTCTGGGTCAGCTATCTGGATGTGGAAGCTTACAGAAAAGACCTGGAAGAAAAGGGTGAGAGTAATGATGAAGAACACTTTTCCAAATATGCGGAAAAGATTGCTTCTGATGCCGAGAAGGCTGGACTTACACATGTGATTTTCCAGGTGAGGCCTTTCGGAGATGCCCTCTATGAGTCAGATATTTTTCCCTGGTCGGCATCTATATCCGGCAGCCAGGGCCTGTCGCCCGGTTACGACCCTCTGGCCATCATGATCAAAGCCTGTCACAGACATGATCTGAAGCTGGAGGCATGGATCAATCCCTACAGGATCACGGCAGAAAATCATGATCAGCTTTCAAATGACAACCCGGCCTGTACATGGATCAATGCCGGAAAGCGGCATGTCCTGGAGTACAACGGCAGGCTGTACTATAATCCTGCCAGCTCCCAGGCGCAGATGCTGATCAAGAAAGGCGTACAGGAGATCGTTAATAACTATAAGGTGGACGGCGTCCATATGGATGACTACTTTTATCCCACTTTCACAAGAGAGAATGTAAGAAAGTCCTTCGATTATGTCGAGTATGAAGGTGCCATCCGGTCCGGCCTCATCAGTAAGGACAAGTCTATATATAACTGGCGGAGAGATAATGTATCAACTCTTTTAAAAGATACATGGAGGATCGTAAAAGAGGAGAATACAGATATCACATTCGGTATCAGCCCCAATGGCAATCTTGACAATTTGAGAAGTGATCTGCAGCACTACGCTGATATAGATCTCTGGGCATCGGAAACCGGTTATGTGGACTACATGATCCCTCAGATTTACTGGGGATTTGATGACAAGGACAAAAACTTTGACCGGACGGTTGATGAATGGGCGAAACTCCTGAAAGATTCGCAGGTAGAACTCTATGTAGGCCTTCCAGTTTACAGACTTGATAAGAATGCCTTAATTGACCCGGCTGATATGGAGTTTAATGACTCCGGGGTAATAGAGAAGATGAAGCAGTACCTTGAAAAAAATGAGGTAGTGACAGGTTATGCACTTTTCAGTTACAGATTCCTGGATCTGATGAAGTGAAGGA
>CACZQE010000025.1 GCA_902783205.1 uncultured Lachnospiraceae bacterium
AAATATATAAAAAATCAGGAAACGGTTCTTTTCTGCCTGGGAGAATTCTCCCAGGCGGAAAAGAACCGTTCTGACAGTCTGTTATGGAGTGCCTTTACAGATCCTTACGGAAGGTCAGGATATTTTTCCCGTTCTCATGCCTGTAATGGACAGCATCCATACTCTTCTTTACCATATAGATGCCAAGCCCTCCGATCTTGCGCTGCTCTGCAGAAAGCGTAACATCGGGATCCTTTTTTGCCAGGGGATCAAAAGGAATTCCTGTATCCGTGAGCGTGACCATGGCGCTGACTGGTTCGTTGGAGTTTTCTACCTGAATGGTAACCATATTACTGCCTGGCTGATTGGAGTAAGCATAATGGGCAATGTTGACGAATAGTTCTTCCAGTGCGATCTCTATCTGCATTTTAGCCTTCTTTGTGCATCCGAGAGAATCTAATTCCTGATCCAGGAAAGCGAGAACCTTTTCGAGGTTTTCGGCTTTCGCTTCAATAGCCAGCTCTTTCATAACATCCTTGCTTCCTTTCCGCTGATTTATGTATATGATTTGCAATGAATCAGTTTGCATTTCTATTTCATGGCAGGATTGCCAATTGGAAGTCTGCCGCCAGGGAAAGACGCCGCCTGTCGGCAACTGGCGGTCAGAGTGCGGGTGAAGTAAAAGCTTTGCTTCCCTCTGCCTTATTATAGTATCACACAATGACGGGTAAATGTCCAGCAAAAAAACTGTTTTGTTGTGATGGACTTTTGCTCGATAATATGTGATAATATACTGGGAGAAGATTTACAGTCAGCAACAGATATAGTTGGCCTCGGTCACTTTAGTGACCGCTCAGGTCGAAAGTTTGTCGTTGACTATAAATACAGGATATGACGATAGGGGGAGAGGGCAGTCTTGGATAATCAGCAGCTATTCAGAAAAAAATCGATGGAACAGCTTTCTGAGCCGGACCAGCTTACCGGATATCTTAAGGTTACCGGACCCGGAGTATGGATTGTGCTTTCGGGAATTATTGTATTGCTGGCAGGTCTTCTGGTGTGGGGGTTTTTTGGAAGACTGATCAGTACGGTTACTGTTCCCGCCCAGATCCGGGACGGGATAGTCATGTGTTATGTGCTGACAGAGGATGTGGAATCTCCGGAAGAGAATATAGATGTAATGATTGGTGACGTGAAGATGGTTGCTGAGCTCTCGAAGGCAGAATACATTACTTTGGATGCGACCACGGATCCGGAGCTGTATACATCAGGATATCTGGCTCCGGGGAAGGCGGTGATGATTCTTTTCAGCAAGACGGCAGAACTCAGAGATGGAATATATGATGCGGTTATTACGACAGAAACCTTAAAACCGATTTTCCTCTTATTCTCGAAGGATTGATGGAACGATGCGCATGAATCGGCAAAGAAGCGCAGGCCATAAACCGGTCAAGGGGAAAGCAGCAAATGTGCCCGTTGTGATGCAGCTCGAGGCACTGGAATGCGGCGCTGCCTGCCTGGCCATGGTTCTGGCTTATTATGGAAAGTGGATTTCCCTGGAGCAGGTTCGGGTGGATTGCGGGATCTCCCGGGATGGTTCCAACGCTAAAAACATAATGCTGGCGGCAAAAGGCTATGGTCTGGAAACGGCGGCTTACAGGACTGAACCGTCTGTATTAAAAGAACAGGTAGTATTTCCATGCATTATCCATTGGAATTTTAATCATTTTGTCGTCCTGGATGGTTTCCTGGGAGGAAAGGTTCTTCTTAATGACCCGGCACAGGGCAGAATTGCCATTTCGGAGGAAGAGTTCGATAAGGGTTTTACCGGTATTGTGCTGACTTTTGAACCGGGGGAAGACTTTGAGATGACAGGCAGTCGGAAAAGTACTCTTGCCTTTGCAGGAAAGAGACTTGCCGGGGCAAAATCAGCCGTGATTTTTGTCGCCCTGGTTTCAGTGATCAGTTCCTTGTTCGGCCTGATCAATCCTGCCATGAGCAAGATCTTTATGGACAGACTGATTCAGGGACGTAATGACGGCTGGGTGCTTCCTTTTCTGGTTGTCATGACGGTTCTGGCAAGTGCCCAGCTGGTTATCTCCTGGATTCAGGCGATCTATTCCCTGCGGATCCGGGCAAAGATGGATGTTGTGGGCAGTATGACCTACATGTGGAAGCTGTTGAAGCTCCCCTTGTCCTTTTTTTCCCAGCGTATGGCAGGAGACCTTCTTCAACGGCAGGCAACAAATGCATCCATCGCGGGAACATTGGTGGACACCTTCGCTCCCTTGCTGTTAGATACCATCATGATGTTTGTCTATCTTGCCGTCATGCTTCGCCAAAGTCCTCTTCTGACTCTGATCGGTATCAGCTGCATGTTGATTAATCTGTTCAACTCCTTCCTGGTCTCTGCCAAACGAGTGAATATTACCAGGGTACAGCAAAGAGATACCGGAAAGCTGTCCAGCCTGACAATGACCGGGATCAAGATGATCGAGACGATCAAAGCCAGCGGATCGGAAAACGGATTCATGAAAAACTGGGCAGGTCTTCAGGCCAGTGTCAATGCTCAGAATATCAAATTCCGGCGGCTTAATCTCAGCTTTGGTCTGATCACCCCGCTTTTGTCTCAGACGGCAGATCTTATGGTGATGACTCTGGGAGTTTACCTGACCATGCAGGGTGAGTTTACCGTGGGTATGATTTTTGCCTTTCAGAAATTTCTGGAATCCTTCATGACACCTGTCTCCACTTTGATCGGGGCAGGGCAGACAATACAGGAGATGCGCACGGATATGGAGCGTGTGGAGGATGTCATGGAATATCCGGATGCTCCTTTCTTTAAGAATGAACCTGTCCGAAATGAAATGGAATACCAGAAGCTTTCCGGTCTGATTGAAATGGATCATGTCAGTTTTGGCTATGCAAAGCTGTCGGAAGCATTAATAACGGACTTTAGTATGAGGGTGACGCCGGGCAGCAGAGTTGCCCTGGTAGGGGCATCAGGCAGCGGAAAATCTACGATCGCCAAACTGGTTTCCGGCCTTTATGAACCCTGGAGCGGACAGATCCTGTTTGATGGAAAGCCAATCTCCGAGATAGACCGGAACGTTTTTACCGGTTCTCTGGCTGTGGTGGACCAGGATATTGTCCTTTTTGAAGACAGTATCGCCAACAATATACGCATGTGGGATGACACAATACAGGATTTTGAGATTATCATGGCGGCAAGGGATGCTCAGATACATGAGGTGATCATGCAGAGGGAAGGTGGATATGATGGCCGCCTTACTGAAGGGGCAAATGACCTTTCCGGAGGGCAGAGGCAGCGTCTTGAGCTGGCCAGAGTTCTGGCCCAGGATCCTACCATTATTATTCTTGACGAAGCTACCTCTGCTCTGGACGCACAGACTGAACATTCCGTGATAAAGGGAATCACGGACAGGGGAATTACCTGTATCGTGGTAGCGCACCGTTTGTCTACCATCCGCGACTGCGATGAGATCATTGTCCTGGACAAAGGAAGAGTCGCAGAGAGGGGAACACATGAAGAGCTCTATGCTAAGAACGGGCTTTACACTGCTCTGGTTACCAACGAATAAGGATGTAAAATCCCATGCCGCGCACACCTGGCACCACCATGAAGGAAAGTGAAGGCAGGGGTGCATCCTTTAATGGCCGCATCCCTGGCGGGACGGGCCTGTATTAAAAAATAAGAAGAAATTCGATGGAGGTTGCCTGTGAGCTGGTTTGACGAACAGATCCGCCAAAGAAAAATAAATGACGAAAAGATTTTTGCCGAATCTCTGAAGGAAGCAGCCGGGGCAGTGCTTGGCAGGCCATTTCTGAATATCAAGGATGAGCGAATTCTGACGGGCAGCGCTTTGGAGAAGATCCTGCGATACTATCACATGTCTTACCGGGAAAGCTCGAGACAATTCCGATCCCTGGAGGAACAGCTGGAATATATCCTTCATCCGCAGGGAATGATGTACAGGAAGGTGAAGCTTGAGCCGGGATGGCAGTGGGATGCTGTAGGCGCATATTTAGGCTTCAGGAAAGATACCGGATCACCGGTTGCCCTGATTCCCTCAAAACTGATCGGTTATCGATGTTATGATGCGGCGTCGAATGATTCCTTTTTTGTGACAAAGAAATCCTCCGGTCTTCTGAAGGAAGAGGCATACTGCTTTTACCGTCCTTTCCCTCAGGAGAATTTAAGCATACCGCGAATAGCCAGATATATCCTGGAAAGCCTCCGGGTGGAGGATTTTGTTTTGATTTTCGGGATTACCTACCTGACAATACTTGTGGGATTCCTTCTTCCCAGGCTTACCAATCTGCTTTATGGCACCGTACTCGAAAAGGGGGAGGTTTCTGTCCTGATTGCGATGGCTGTGTTCATGCTGTGTGTTCGGGCAAGCCGTCTGCTGATTGAGACAGGAGGAAATCTGATCAGCGGCTGTGTGCAGACCCGTCTTCAGCTGGGCATCCAGTCAGCGGCAATGATGCGGGTGCTGTCCCTGCCGCCTGGGTTTTTTCGCAAATACAGTTCCGGCGAGCTTTCTGCTAGAATGCAGTCAGTAGATTCCTTGTGTATGACCTTGGTGGATACTGTACTGAGGTCCGGGTTGACCTCTCTGGCGTCGCTTTTGTATGTGACCCAGATCTTCCGGTATGCGCCGGAGCTTGTCGTTCCCTCCCTTTTGATTATCGCTTCTACCATTGTATTTTCGACAGTGACCATGATCCTGGAGACAAAACGGCAGAAGAGGATTATGGAGGAGGAGGCCAGAATGCAGGGCATTTCCTTCGCACTCATTGGAGGAATACAGAAAATCCGTCTTGCGGGAGCAGAGAAAAGAACCTTTGCCCATTGGGCAAAAACATTTAATAAAACGGCTGAACTAAAGTACAATCCTCCTATGATCCTGAAAATCCGCAGCACTATTCTGGAGGGGATCAATCTGTTTGGCACTGTCGTTCTTTATGCGATCGCTCTGGCCGGGTCAGTATCACTGAAGGATTATATGGCCTTTAATCAGGCGTATGGGATGGTGATGGGAGCTTTTGCCTCCCTGGTTTCCACAGCAATGGTTCTGGCCAGAATAAAACCTGTTCTGGACATGGCTAAGCCTATCCTTGAGACAAAGCCTGAGACAAGCGAACGGAAAACCGTTGTACAAACCCTGAAGGGAAATATTGAACTGAATAACGTTACCTTCCGTTATAAACAAAACGGACCTAAGATTGTTGATAATATGTCTTTGAAGATAAAGGCAGGGGAATATGTCGCGATTGTGGGCCCGTCGGGCTGCGGAAAATCTACTCTGGTCAGGCTGCTTCTTGGATTTGAAAAACCGGAGTTGGGAGGAATTTTTTATGATGGAAAAAATCTGGATCAGATCGACTTAAAATCTCTGCGGGAAAAGATAGGAACGGTGACACAAAATGGCGGACTCTTCAACGACAGTATTTTTAACAATATTGCATTATCCTCTCCGGGTCTTACCATGGAGGGGGCGTGGAAAGCCGCCGAAACCGCCTGTGTTGCCGATGATATCCGGGCTATGCCGATGGGCATGTTTACGATGATATCAGAGGGGCAGGGCAGCATCTCCGGCGGGCAAAAACAGCGGTTGATGATAGCCAGAGCAATTGCTTCCCATCCCTCGATTCTGATATTTGATGAGGCAACTTCCGCCTTGGACAATATAACCCAGAAGAAAATCACGAAGTCTCTGGATTCACTGCAATGCACCAGAGTTGTGATCGCTCATCGTCTTTCTACGATTCGAAGCTGTCAGAGGATTTTATATCTTGGGGATGGGAAGGTGCTTGAAGAAGGGACATACGATGAATTGATGGCCAAGCAAGGTTTGTTTGCATCAATGGTAGCCAGGCAACAGGTATGAAACAGGGGGGGGGATCCCAACATGGCGCCAGTAAAGGAACCTTTTGAGAAGGTATATGAAAAACATTTTTCTGAAATATACAATTATGTGTATTCTCAGCTTTTGCACCGGGAAAAGGCAGAGGATTTAGTCAGCGAGGTTTTTATCAAAGCCATGCTTCATTATGACAGTTATGATCCGACAAGAACAACGCCAAGGACCTGGCTTACCCGCATTGCCCGGAATACATTGATTGATGAATATCGCAAGACGGCCAATAAAAAGTTCATTTCGCTCGATGATGAGGAGAACGAAGTGGAACCTTCTTATGAGGATGAGTATGACATCTTCAGGCAGGAGGAAGAAAAAGAGGTCTACAGAATTATGTCCCTCCTTACGCCATCGGAACGGGAGCTTCTGGGGATGATCTATTTTGAGGAGATGAGCAATCCGGAAATCGGTGAAGTACTGGGAATCAATGCCAAAGCAGTCAGCGAGAGGCATAGAAGGCTGCTGGTGAAATGCCGGAAGCTGGCAGAGGCATAAAAAGACCAGTCAGGGGGACGGTTTCCCGGACTTTTTGCAAAGCAAATAGGTCCGGGAAACCGTCCCCCTGATTCTTTTTTTATCGCAGAGCCGCCTCCGGGAAAGAATTTATAGTTATGGATTTCCCTCGACGGCGTCCGATGCCTCTCCGGGAGCAGAAGGTGTCGGCGACGGTGTGGCTGTAACTCCCAGGATCGGGACATAGCCGCGATAGACCGCCTCGATCTGCAGCATATTCCCGCTCTGGTTGATGATGGTATAATCTACCTCGCCATGGGTCATCGTGCCCGTTTTGCTGTGGGAGAGATCCAGATATAACTGCGAGGCTTCCCCGATGTCATTAAAAGAGGCGTCAAAAGCATAAAGCGCCAGTGCCGCATCCTGACTGATCTCGCTGGGGTTGAGGGAGGAGACATCGTTGCTGAGAAGGATCATGTTCCCCATAGGTTCCTTGATCAAAGATGCTCCGTTAACAATAAAGATCAGGATCTCATTGGGGGAGAAATTTGGTTTGACAATATCCTCCGCTGCTATCTCATGAAAGGAACGGGTTCCCTCGCTGTCTGCTTTTTCGTTGTGCTCTGCTACA
>CACZQE010000026.1 GCA_902783205.1 uncultured Lachnospiraceae bacterium
ATAAAGGTTGCGACAAAGATGATCATGATCACTTTTGAAATTTCCGAAGGCTGCAGTCTGGTAAATCCCAGATTGATCCACCGTCTGGCACCGCCCACGGAAACGCCGGCCACCTTTACAAGGATCAGGAGCACGATATTGATCCCGTAAAGAATCCTGCTGAAGCCGCAGATGTAATTATAATTAATCAGCGAAACCGCGATCATTACAATCACACAGAAGACCAGCCCCACCAGCTGCTTCATGGTGTAGCTGCTGTCGGCACTGCTGATGAAAACCACACTGGCCGAACTGATCAGAAGCACGGAGAGCAGCAGTACCCAATTAAAATTTTTCAGCTGGTATTTCTGTCTAAACACCTTTCAACCTCCAATTACCGGTCAGTCTTGATTTCCTTGATCGGAATGTTAGCGCAGATTGCGGGCGCGTCACTTCCCCGTCCGCCGTCTCTCGCGGTTGTGATCTGAATATCCAGACCTTCCTTGTCAATCTCCACATATTTGGAGATTACTTCTATAATGTCATTCTTGATTTTTTCCATTATATCAGGGGAGCATGCAGCGCGGTCGGAAACAAGAACCAGCTTGAGTCTGTCCTTTGCCGTGTTCCCTGTAGATTTCCTCTTAAAAAATGTATCAAAGAATCCCATTGCACTTCCTCCTTTTAGTATCCCCTGCGGAACAGCTTGGCAAGCTTCTTGAAAAATCCATCCGGTGTGAACTCCATGATCGGCACTTCTTCACCTGTCACGCGCTTGCAGATATTCAGGTAGGCCTGGCCGGCTTTGGAATTGGTTCCTACAACGGGTTCTCCTACGTTGGTGGCAACAATGATCTCTTCATCATCCGGTACGACACCAATGAGGTCAATGGCAAGAATCTCTATTACATCATCCACCGAAAGCATATCGCCCGCCTGGACCATGTCCATACGGATCCGGTTGACCACAAGGTGGATCTTCTTGAACTCCTCGGCGGAAAGAAGGCCGATGATACGGTCAGCATCCCGCACTGCGGACATTTCCGGCGTAGTAACGACAATAGCCCTGTCCGCGCCGGCAATGGCGTTTTTGAATCCCTGCTCGATGCCCGCGGGGCAGTCGAGGATAATATAGTCAAAGTCTTCTCTGAGTTCGTCAACCAGGGCTTTCATCTGCTCCGGTGTAACGGAAGTCTTATCTCTTGTCTGAGCCGACGGAAGAAGGTAGAGGTTGGGATACTTCTTATCCTTGATCATAGCCTGTCTGGTACGGCAGTTTCCTTCAACAACATCTACCAGATTGTAAACAATCCTGTTCTCAAGACCCATAACCACATCCAGGTTCCTCAGCCCTATATCCGTATCGATCAGCACAACACTCTTTCCGAGCTGTGCCAGTCCGGTTCCGATATTGGCAGTGGTGGTGGTTTTTCCAACGCCGCCCTTTCCTGATGTGATTACAATTACTTCACTCATCGCATAATCTCCTTTTACCTGTCGTGTGTTTTTCTATTTCCAACATATCATGTAACTGATAGCGTCTGCAAGTCCCGGCTTTAGCGGGTACTGATTTCATTGATCAGAGGCCTTGTGATAGGCTCGATAAAAATGTTTCCCTGATCGATAAAGGCCATCTTGGGCTCTATTTCCGGTTTGACAGCTTTCTTTCTGCCCGGTTTCTTCTTTACTTTCTGGTCAGGCGCCCTGGCTATCCGGCTTCCGATCTGGATCTGCATGGGATCCATGATCAGGGCCGCCACGATCGCATCCCAGTCATCCGGATAACCGGCATAAACTGTACCTTTAAGGCATCCCAGAATGACCACGTCGCCTCCGGCTATCACCTGAGCTCCCGGATTGATATCTCCGACGATCACAATGCTGCCGTCCGCCTTAATGGTCTGGCCTGACCGGAGAATTCCCCGGTAAAACTGGGCGTGTCTTCCCACCAGATCGGGCCGCAGTTCCGTAGCTGCCATGGGAACGGGCACTGTCTCGGTCTCCGGCTCAGGCTCGGAAACCGCTTCAGCTGCCGCCTCCGGCTCCCCGGCCGGCCGGGGCTCAA
>CACZQE010000027.1 GCA_902783205.1 uncultured Lachnospiraceae bacterium
CGTAAAAAGTATCAGGATCAACAGGGGCTTTGCCGCTTTCAGATAAAGAAGAGGCGGGATGGCTGACAGGCGGATGATAACGACAAGGAAGATTACAGCAAGTCCCACAGCCCATATTCCCCGCATGATAAACAGAGACAGGACATAGGCCAGGGTCCACGCCAGCTTGGTACGGGGATCCAGCCTGTGAAGGGGGCTGTCCACGGGAACATACTGACCAAGTGATATGTTTTTTGTCATCATGTGGCCTCACCTCCCCTGCAGGAGGCAAGGATCATCTCCTCTGCTTCTTCGGTCCTGACCGGCAGCCTCAGATTTTCTACATCCGCTTCGGGAAGGATCTTTTCTATGAGATCTCCCATAAAGTCTGCAATCTGAGGCAGACAGAGTCCCGCCTTTTTCAACAGGGCTTCGTCTGACATGATGCCGGCACTTCCGGTCGTCGGGCCGTCGGCAAGGATCTTCCCTTCTGCCATGATGAGGACCCGGTCCGCCCAGCGGGCCGCTTCGTCCATATCATGGGATACAAAAAGGACACCGCTTCCTCTCTCCTTGGCAAGTCGTCTCAGCAGGGAAAAAAGCCCTTCCCTTCCTCTTCCGTCCAGACCGGCCGCGGGTTCATCCAGAAGCAGATAATCCGGTTCCATGGCAAGAAGCCCGGCAAGGGCCGCCCTCCTTTTCTGTCCCCCGGACAGGAAAAAGGGAGACTTGTCCCAGTCTTCTTCTGAAAGTCCGGTCAGGCCGAGGGCCTCCTTTGCCCTGGTCTCGCATTCTTCGGGACTTAAACCCATGTTTGCGGGGCCGAATTCCACGTCCTTCAATACAGTTTCTTCAAAAAGCTGATAGTCGGGGTTCTGAAAACCAAAGCCGACTTTCCTGTGAAGTTTTTTCATCATGGCAGGGTCAGTCCTGCCGCCGGCCACGACTCTTTCTCCGTCAAGGATCAGATCGCCGCCGGCCGGAACAAGCAGACCATCCATGAGCATGAGCAGAGTACTCTTTCCGGTGCCTACAGAGCCCACAAGAGCTGTCATCTGTCCGGCAGCCAGTCTCAGACTGACATCCTTCACTACCTCCACAGTCTCCTCTGCCTTCAGTCCGGGATAGGCCCAGCTGACATGGGAAAGAAGCAGGCTTTTCCCCTCCACTTCCTCTTCTCTCTTACTTTCTCCAGGTTCTGCCGCCTGCTTCCGGCAGGCCGCTGACAGTCGGTCCGGATCCAGACGGGGGATCAGCCAGTCGGCTGCTTCCCGGGCTCTACTGATATGACCAGGTACAGACAGGCCCTTTTCTCTCAGACCCTGCAGCAGCTGCATCAGGGGAGGCAGAGTCAGTCCGGCTTCCATAAGTTCATCCCGGCGGCTGAAAACCTGCCCGGGTTTTCCTTCAAGGCTGATCTTCCCTTTCCTCATGACATAGAGATAATCAGCGTCATCGACCTCTGAAAGATCATGGGTGATATAGAGAATGGTTATCCCCTTATCCCTGTTGAGGGACCGAATAATCCTTCCCAGTTCCTTCCGGCTTGCCGGATCGATCATGGCTGCCGGCTCATCAAATATGATACAGTCCGGTTCCATGGCAAGGATTCCGGAAATTGCTATTTTCTGTTTCTGGCCTCCGGAAAGTTCTCCCGGTGTCCGCATCCTGAAGGCAGTCATCCCCGTAGATGCAAGGGCCTTTTCGATTCTTACTTCCATCTCACCCGGCTCCATGCCGAGGTTCTCGGGCCCGAATGCTACATCCTCCTCAACAGTAGCCCCGATGATCTGATTATCCGGATTCTGAAAAACCATCCCTGCAGACCGGCGGATGGCGGAAACCATATCCGGGTCAGATGTATCGCGGCCGAAAACGACCACCTTGCCGTCATCGGGCAGGAGAAGGGCACAGAGCTGGCGGGCCAGGGTGGATTTTCCGGATCCGTTCTCTCCGGCAATCCCCACGAAGTCTCCCGCTTCCACAGACAGGCTGAGCCCGTCAAGTGCCGTAAAGGTCTCCGGTTCCGACTTCTGATCCCGGTACCTTTTATAACGATATATGAGATTTTTTATTTCAGCCATCTTCATAGAATCATCTCCGCCCGGGGGCCCATAACGAAAACAAGGGAGACTGCCGAAACAGTCTCCCACAAAATCAATTATACTAACTCGATGATAACTTCCAGAGCAGCGTCACCTTTACGCTGTCCAACCTTGATGATTCTGGTGTAACCACCGTTGCGGCCTGCATATTTGGGACCGTACTCATCAAAGATCTTCTGGGGAAGGTCAACCTTCTTAGTGTTCGCCTTGCGTCCCTTTGCCTCATCCGGTACTTCTGTGATCGGATAAAGAACCTTCAGCATCTGGCGTCTTGCGTGCAGTCTGGACGGCAGATCTTTCTTGATCTCTTTTTCCACTGTATCGTATACAGTAACTTTCTTGCCGTCAACGACTTCTTTGACTCTCTTGCCGTCTTTATCTTTTCTGGCAACCTTAGCCTGCACCTTAACAACCTCGAAGTTATCTCTCTCTTTTACGCCAAGAGCAATGAGGCCTTCAGCGATCTTGCGGATCTCTTTTGCCTTTGCTTCCGTAGTGCGGATCTTGCCGTGATAGAGAAGCTGTGTAACCTGGTTGCGTAATAATGCTTTTCTCTGGTTGGATGTTCTGCCTAATTTTCTGTACTTTGCCATTGTAATGGACCTCCTGTTCATTTTTCGCCATGCTTACTGTACCTTCAGCCTAGGCGGGTCTTACATGCTTTTATTCTTCGCTCGAGCGCAGCTCAAGTCCTAACTCTTTCAGCTTGGAAAGTACTTCTTCAAGAGACTTACGTCCCAGGTTACGTACCTTCATCATATCCTCTTCTGTCTTGTTGATCAGCTCCTGAACCGTGTTGATTCCGGCTCTCTTCAGACAGTTGTAGGAACGTACGGAAAGCTCCAGTTCATCGATGTTCATATCCAGGACCTTATCGCCGGAATCCTGCGGAGTCTCAGCCATAACTTCTGCCTTCTGGGCATTCTCGGAAAGGTCGATGAAAAGATTCAGATGCTCGGAAAGTACCTTTGCGGCAAGGCTGACTGCCTCGTCCGGAGCAAGTGTTCCGTTGGTATATACATCAAGAGTCAGTTTATCATAATCGGTGATCTGGCCGACACGGGTATTCTCAACCTGAAGGTTTACACGCTCTACAGGTGTGTAGATGGAGTCAACCGCGATCACGTCGATCGAATGATCATCATTTTTATTTCTGTCAGCGCCGACATATCCACGGCCCTTGGTGATGATCAGAACCGCCTCAAAGTGGCAGTCTGTTCCGCCGTTCAG
This sequence comes from uncultured Lachnospiraceae bacterium, assembly GCA_902783205.1. The sequence goes on from CACZQE010000027.1 coordinate 3,315, forward strand.
TGTACAGATCTCAAGATCGGGGTTGATGATCTCGATATCACTGTCAACCTGGATGTCCGCTGCCGTGACAACGCCTTCACCCGTCACATCGATGAAAGCTCTCTTGGGCTCATCGGAAGAGCTGTTATTCTTGATAGCCAGCTCCTTGATATTCATAACGATCTCTGTCACATCTTCCTTCACGCCCGGGATGGAGCTGAATTCATGAAGGACATCCTTGATCTCCACTGCGCTTACTGCTGCTCCGGGAAGGGAGGACAGCATGATCCGGCGAAGAGAATTACCCAGAGTTGTTCCGTAGCCTCTCTCTAAAGGTTCAACTACAAAACGGCCGTATTTGTTGTCATCAGAAATCTCAGCAATCTCAATTCTTGGTATCTCAAATCCAAACAAGAATAGGACCTCCTTTTTCGGAAATGATCGGAAATTCCTTCCGAATTGACTTGTTTCCTTAGACCACAATTGAATGCCCGGATCAAAATGCCCAGGCATTCAATTTGAAGCATCTTATAATTATTTGGAATACAGCTCGACGATCAGTGTCTCGTTAACCGGTACGTCGATCATATCACGGGAAGGAAGCTCGTTCACTTTACCCTTTAACTCTTCCATATCGGAATCAAGCCATGCCGGTACAAGATAGCCGGCTGTTGCCTCAACGATATCTTTATATCTCTGCATGGTCTTCTTGTTCTCTTTGATCTCGATCACGTCGCCTGCCTTGCAAAGGTAGGACGGGATGTTGACACATTTGCCGTTGACCAGGACATGCTTATGTCCGACGATCTGTCTTGCCTCTCTTCTTGTTCTGGCAAAACCGAGTCTGTAGATGATATTGTCGATACGTGTCTCAAGAAGAAGCATCAGGTTCGGTCCTGTAAGACCTTTCATTCTTTCCGCTTTAGCGTAGTAGTTACGGAAAGGCTTCTCAAGAACACCGTAGATGAACTTAGCTTTCTGCTTCTCACGAAGCTGAAGTCCATACTCGCTGACTTTTCTGCTGGAACGTGTTAATCTTCTTTTTGACTTTTTATTTACTCCCAAATAGATCGGATCTAAATCAAGAGATCTGCATCTTTTGAGAATCGGAGTTCTATCAACTGCCATCTTCAAATACCTCCTATCAGACTCTTCTTCTCTTCGGCGGGCGGCAACCGTTGTGCGGTACCGGAGTTACATCCTTGATACTCTGCACTTCCAGACCACATGCGGAAAGTGCACGAATTGCTGCTTCACGTCCTGAGCCCGGTCCCTTAACCATAACTTCAACAGTCTTCAGACCATGAACGATCGCTGCCTTGGCTGCAGTCTCTGCTGCCATCTGAGCGGCGTACGGTGTGGACTTCTTGGAGCCGCGGAATCCCATCTCTCCTGCGCTTGCCCAGGAAAGAGCATTACCTTCCGCGTCTGTTAATGTAACAATTGTATTGTTAAAAGATGCCTGAATGTGTGCCTGTCCGTGCTGGACATTTTTCTTGACACGCCTCTTTGTCACCCTTTTTGCTGTTTTCTTTGCCATTACTAAAAACCCTCCTGTAGGATCAAACTTGTATACTTGTCCTTAAACTGACCTTTAGCTGTTATTTCTTCTTATTGGCAACAGTCTTTCTCGGTCCCTTACGTGTTCTGGCATTCGTCTTTGTCTTCTGTCCGCGAACGGGAAGGCCTTTTCTGTGACGGATTCCTCTGTAGCATCCGATTTCCTGCAGACGCTTAATGTTCATAGCAACTTCACGACGTAAGTCACCTTCTACCATGTAATCATTGTTGATGACCTCGGCAAGACGACGAACCTCGTCATCTGTAAGGTCACGAACACGTGTATCCGGATTTACGTTGGCGGAAGCAACGATTTTCTGCGCGCTTGTTCTGCCAATACCGTAAATGTATGTAAGACCGATCTCTACACGTTTTTCTCTAGGTAAATCGACACCCGAAATACGAGCCATGTGTGCACCTCCACTAATGCAGTCCCTTAAGATCCATCGCTACCGCAGTACGGTGAAATGACTAGCGTGTCTCAAAAGAAGACTCTTTCAATCTTTCTAAATCTTATATGGTTGACAGACCAGGTCTGTCAAAGCCTGTACAACAGAAAAAAATGCAGATTTCTCCCATTGCACCTGCACTTTAAATAAATCGGCAAACCCTCAAGTCTGCCGCAGCCGCTTTATTTAAATCATAAATTGCCATGACGGTGGCAATACACTGATGACGCCTTAAGGCATCATACCAATGACACAACAAAAACCGGAAATGTCGCTCTCCCGGCCGCCTTTGCAGCCACGGATCCAGGTACTATCCCTGTCTCTGTTTATGTTTTGGATTTTCGCAAATAATTCTGACTGAGCCTTTTCTGCGGATGACTTTACACTTGTCGCAGATAGGCTTAACCGATGCTCTAACCTTCACGATTTTTTCTCCTTTCCAAAACGTTCGGCATCTATTATAGCATTACTGTATATGAAAAGCAAGAACGAATTTGTCAAAATCCGAAGGAAAAAAATGTGTTTTTCCCGTCTATTTGTCTCGCCAGATAATTCTGCCCTTTGTCAGATCATAAGGAGAAAGCTCGATCGTCACCTTGTCACCGGGTAAGATCTTGATAAAGTTCATCCTGAGCTTTCCGCTGATATGTCCGAGAACCTGATGACCATTCTCAAGCTCTACTTTAAACATGGCATTGGGAAGCTTCTCAACGACTCTGCCTTCTACTTCGATTACATCTGATTTCGACATACTTACATCCTCCTGCTTTCTTTTCTTTCCTTAATAAATGTCTCAATCTCTTCTCGGATCTGCCGGCCTGCCTCCGGGGATGA
>CACZQE010000028.1 GCA_902783205.1 uncultured Lachnospiraceae bacterium
GAAGACGACCTGAACGACAGGAAAGTCTTGCTGCAGCTGGCGATTCTCTGCGGAATTGCCCTGCTCCTGATCGTCATCGAGCCTGACCTGTCGACAACGCTGGATATCACATTTATCCTGGCGGCGGTTATCTTTACAGGGGGGCTGAGCGGAAAGCTGATCCGAAATGTGATCCTGGTCATGGTGCCCCTTACCATGCTCTTTCTCTGGTATATCCAGACGCCGAATCAGATTCTGCTCAAGGATTACCAGGTTACCAGAATCATGACCTTTATCAACCCGTCCAAGTATGCTTCGTCCACTGCCTATCAGCAGGACAACTCTGTCATGGCCATCGGTTCGGGACAGCTGTACGGCAAGGGACTGCATAATAATACGATTTCAGGCGTATCCGTTACCGTTACCGATACAGGCCTGGTTTCGGAACAGCAGACAGACTTCATCTTCTCTGTTATCGGTGAGGAGACGGGATTTATAGGCAGCATCGCAACGATCCTTCTCTTTGCCATTATTGTATTTGAATGTCTGAAGACGGCATACTGGGCCAGGAATATAAGTGGCCGGCTGATCGCCGTGGGCATGGCGGCCCTGATAGGTTTTCAGTCATTTATCAATATAGGGGTCGCCACGGAAATCCTGCCCAATACAGGTCTGCCTCTGCCATTCTTAAGTTACGGTCTTACGTCCCTGTTAAGCTGTATGGCAGGAATCGGCCTGGTGCTCAACATAGGACTGCAGAGACGTTTTTGATTGCATACTTCCCTGATTTGTATTATATTATTTACAATACCTGAGTACGGGAAACAACAGTGAGAGGCTGGGCCGGCATGGCTGACAAGCCGGCGGAGCAATTTTCAGATAGAGTATGGGGGACTTATGAATATCGGACTGATCGCAAATGATGAAAAGAAAAAGCTGATGCAGAACTTTTGTGTCGCCTACAGGGGTATTCTGAACAAACATGAATTATATGCAACTGCTACCACAGGCAGACTGATCGAAGAAGTAACCAACCTGACTGTGCATAAGTATCTTGCCGGGCCTCTGGGCGGGGCTCAGCAGATGGGATCCCAGATTGAGAATAATCTGATCGATATGGTCATTTTTCTCCGGTCCCCTGCCAACAAGCAAAGTAATGAACCGGATATTTTTGATATTCTGCATCTTTGTGATATGCACAATGTACCCCTTGCAACAAACCTGGCCACTGCAGAGCTTCTGATCAAGGCTCTTGACCGGGGTGACCTGGAGTGGCGGGAGATGTATAAGTAATGACCGGAAAAAGAAAGACAGTTCTTAAGAGGAGGCTTTCTGCCGCTCTCTGCCTGCTGCTTGTTTTTTCCCTGGTCCTTAGCGGATGCGGGAAAAAGAAGAGTAAGAAGAAGAGCGCGGACACTAGACAGGCTTCCTTTGAATCGGACTATAAGACCTATTATCAGAAAAACCATAAGAATGACTTTAAGCCTCCTGCCGGTATGGCAGAAGGGCTGGCTGTTTTATCCGCGGACCAGGAGGATACGCCGGATTTCTATACAACGGACAAGGCAGACCTGCTGATCAACGACAGTACAGGGGAAGTACTGGATTCCTATCACTGTTTCCGCAAAGCCTATCCGGCCAGTATCACCAAGATCATGACAGCATTGCTGGTTCTTGAAAACGGCAATCTGGACGATGAGATCACTCTGACTCACAACACCGTGATCGTGGATGAGGGCGCTGTGATGAGCACCCTGACCAGGGGAGACACTGTCACTGTAGACGCAGTGCTCCACACCCTCCTGATCAAGTCGGCTAATGACTGCGCTGTCATTCTTGCCGAGTATATTGCGGGAGATGAGCAGTCATTCGTGGAAATGATGAACAAAAGGGCCTGGGAGCTGGGGGCCACCCACACGCATTTCGTGACGACCAACGGACTCCACCGGGATGATCACTATACGACAGCCTACGATCTTTATCTGATCTTCAAGAAAGTTGTGGAGTATGACACCTTTGTGGACATTGTTTCTTCCAAGGACTATACTCTGACTTACAGGAATTCCGCAGGCAGTGTGATCAACGAATATATGGAAACGACCAACTACTATCTTTTAAATGAGTATCCGGTACCCGCGGGACTGACTATGTACGGGGGAAAAACAGGAACTACATCGGCGGCAGGTTCCTGCCTGATTCTCATGACGGAAAATGAGGCGGGAGAAAGATTTTTCTCCGTTGTTCTGGGCGCCCGGTCAAAGCCGGACCTGTACGATTCCATGACCCGTCTGCTGGAAAAAATACCGAAATAGTGGTTGTGATTTTCCAACGAATAAATTATAATGATATTACTACAGATATAGGAGGACACGAGATATGATAGATATAATTGCAGGTTCAAAGGGCAAGGGTAAGACCAAGATTCTTCTTCAGAGGGTAAACGATGATATTAAGGTTACCCACGGCACGATCGTTTACCTGGATAAGAATAATAAGCAGATGTATAAGCTTAGCAATCAGATCAGACTGATTGTAGTGCCTGAGTTTGATATAGAAGACACCGATATGTTTATCGGGTTTATTGCAGGGATCCTTTCACAGGATCATGATCTTGATAAGATTTATCTGGACAGTTTCCTGACGATTGCCTTCATCGAGGATAATCTGGAAGAAACAATCGCAAAGCTTGACAGGATGTCCAAAAAGTTTGATGTGGATTTTGTTATCAGTGCTTCACTGGATAAAGAAGAGCTTCCCAAGCCTCTTCAGGAGCTGGTATCCGAGGCTTTATAAAGGCCGGATCAACTGATTGGAGCAGCTCTTTATAAAATTATTAACCCGGATTACCCCAAGGGTTCCGGTATGAATGTGTAAAATATGCCGCCCCGTAGTCTTTATGGGGCGGTTTACAGGTTATAGAAGTTTTTACAGAGTTTACAGAAAGGAACTGCCATGTTTGACAGACTGAGGCAGCGGCTTCTCCGTCATATCAATCTGGGAACTATCGCCTTCTCACTGATCGTGGTTTACCTCCTGGCTTATGTGGTCAGCTACATCGGCAAGGACAAGCTGGCTATCTATGAGGTCAGCCAGAGTAATATTATCGACCACATCGAGGGTACCGGCCTGATCCTGCGGGAAGAGTCTCTGATGAAGAATGAAAAAGACGGCTATATCAATTACTGTGTCAGGGACGGATCGCGCGTGGAAAACGGCGGCACGGTCTACACAGTGGACATCACCGGCAAGATTCAGACCTATCTGGAGGAGATGATCCGGGAAAAGGGTGAGATCAGCGAGGAGGAGAAGAACCGGATTGACGAGACCCTGAGCGATTTCTCCTTATCCTATGAGGACAGGGACTTTTCCAGGGCTTTTGAAGTCCATAAGGATATCCGCCAGGAACTGGTATCATACACAGATACTCTTCTGACCGAACATTGGGACGAGATGGAGAAAATCTGCGGAAAGAACAGCTACATCGAGGTCCGAACATCCAGGGAAGGACTGGTATCCTTTACTTCCGATTCCCTGGAGGGGCTGACAGCTGACAAGGTTTCGGCAGATCTTTTTGCCAGCAAGGCGAAAATGCAGGACCTGCGGAGTGTTCAGACGGTCAAAAAGGGAACCCCTGTCTGCAGGCTGGTCACCAGCCAGAACTGGCAGCTTTATGTGCCGGTCACCAGACAGTCCTATGAACACCTGATGAACCTGAAAGAAGAAGGAATCACGACCCTTCAGGTTACATTTGACAAAGATAATTTCGTTACGCGGGCTCCTTTTGACGGGATGCAGACAGACAGGGAGTATTATGTAGTTCTGTCTTTCAACAACTATGTACAGCGTTATATGAACCAGCGCTATCTGTATGTGGAACTTCTCCTGTCCAGGACCAACGGACTCAAGATTCCCACCAGCGCCCTTGTCAAAAAGGAAGTCTTCCGGATTCCCAAGGAGCTGCTTACCCAGGGCGGCAACCGGTCTGATAACAGTCAGGTCGCCATCCTGAAAACAAAGAAGGGAAGAAAGTCTGTCACCCTGCGGGATGTGACCGTATATAAGACAGATGAGAAGTATGCCTACATTACCGGCAGAGGGCTCAAGTCCGGACAGGTGATCACCGACATTGCCATGGAGAACACGGCCGTCCTCAAGGAGACCGTCAAGCTGGAAGGTGTATATATTGTAAACCGGGGATTCACAGTCTTCCGCCTTGTGGATGTAGTAGAGAAGAACAAGGATTACTGTATTGTGTCTGCGGACACCAGTGACATCGAACTGTACGACAGAATTATCCTGAACAGCGATACGGTAGAAGAAAATCAGGTTATTTACTAAAAAAACATCGGAGGATTCCGGTTCTGACTTCGGTCGGGGCCGGAGAAGAAAAGACTTATGCTGGAAACAAATCTGAAGAAAGTCAGAGAAAGGATAGAAGCCGCCTGCCGGAGGGCAGGACGGGACCCGGAAGAGGTCACCCTCCTGGCTGTCAGTAAAAGAAAACCCCTTAGTGACATTGAGACCCTTCTGGCTCTGGGTCAGAAAGATTTCGGAGAGAACTATGTGCAGGAGCTTCTTGACAAGGAAGAGAAAGTGACGGAACCTGTCCGCTGGCACATGATCGGCCATCTGCAGACCAACAAGGTCCGGCAGATCGTGGGGAAAACCGCCCTCATCCATTCCGTGGATTCCGTGAGACTGGCAGAAAGGATCGAGCGGGAAGCCGGCAAAAGGGATCTGTCGGCAGATATTCTGATTCAGGTCAATGTGGCTCATGAAGACAGCAAGTTCGGTCTGGACACCGGACAGACCGAAGAACTGATCCGGAAAATAAGCACATTTCCCCATGTCAGGGTGCGTGGATTGATGACAAGTGCCCCATTTGTGGAGGATCCGGAGAAAAATCGGTGTTATTTTAGAAAATTACATAAATTATTTGTTGACATTGGGAGTAAAAACATTGATAATGTATCTATGGATATTTTGTCAATGGGTATGACCAATGACTATGAAGTCGCAATCGAAGAAGGCGCCACGATGGTCAGAATCGGCACGGCAATTTTCGGGGCGAGGGAATAAACAGATAATGGAGGTAATCTGAATGGGTAAGCTCGCAGAAAAGTTTCTGAATATGATGAGATTCAATGATGATGAAGAGGATGAATACTACGAGGATTATGAAGAGTATTCTGACGAGGATGCCGCATTGATTGATGAGGCGGAAGAAGAGAAGGAAGAACCTGAACGTAAACCGTTTATCTCATTCAGACGTAAAAAGAAAGCAGATCCGGAGCATGAGGCAACGGAGTCAGAGACACAGAGTAATGTTGTTCCCTTTAACGGGATAAAAGAAGAAGGTGACATTGTGAAAGTAATCAGACCACAGACGTTCAATGAGGCACAGCTTGTAGCCGACTATCTGAAAGATGGAAAGACCATCGTCGTGAATCTTGAAGGCATTGAAATCGGCCAGGCACAGAGGATCATCGACTTTATCGGCGGCGCCAGCTTTGCGGTTGACGGATCTCTGAAAGCAATCTCCAATAACATTTTCATCGTAGCTCCGGGCAACATCGAGGTGTCCGGCGATCTCAGAGATGAGATCGTCAGTGAGGATATGCTTTCTCCCGAGCTGACAAAGTTCTAGACAAAAGAGATTGAAGAGTATATTTTGAAAGAAGGTCCCCGGGACCTTCTTTCTTTATTTTATTAACTTAAAGGAGATTATCAGTTATGGAAGACAGGAAACTGACGGTCAGGGCGGACGGGAAGCCGGTCTATGACATTATGATCGAAGACAGCTTCATCATGCTGCCCCTGGCCCTGCAGCAGTTTGAGATACATAAGAAAAAACTCTGTATCGTCACAGACAGTACGGTGGCCGAATATTATCTGGACAGCGCCTTCCGTCTGCTCCAGCCTCTTTGCGCCTCTCTTAAGATATTCATGTTTCAGGCGGGGGAGGCCTCAAAGAACCTGAATACGGTCAGCCGGCTCTACGAATTTCTGATCAGGAACCACTTTGACCGCAAAGACATGCTGATCGCCCTGGGCGGCGGCGTGACAGGTGACCTGACCGGCTTTTCCGCTTCTACCTATCTGCGGGGAATTGATTTTATTCAGGTGCCGACCAGCCTTCTGGCCCAGGTGGACAGCAGTATAGGCGGAAAGACCGGCGTGGATTTTCAGGATCATAAAAATATGGTGGGAGCTTTCTATATGCCCCGCCTGGTCTACATCAACACTTCCACCCTTGCTACCCTGTCCGAGAGGGAGTTTCACAGCGGTCTGGGAGAGGTGATCAAGCACGGACTGATCCGTGACAGAAATTACTATGACTGGATTCTGGAAAACAGGGATGAGATTGCTGCCAGAGATCCGGAAACCCTGGCAGAGATGGTGGCAGGCAGCTGCAGGATCAAGAGGGAAGTTGTGGAAGAGGACCCCAGAGAAGAGGGTATCCGGGCTGTTCTTAATTTCGGCCATACCCTGGGCCATGCCATCGAGAAGCTGTCAGGTTTTTCCCTGACCCATGGCGAATGTGTGGGAATCGGCTGCCGGCTTGCCGGCGGGCTGAGTGCCCGGAGAGGCCTGATCACGGAAGAAGACTGCAGGCAGATCGAAGATCTCTTTGACGGATTCTCATTTCCGCCAATGCCGGAAGATCTCAGAGCGGAAGATATTATTGAAGAGACTCACCATGACAAGAAAATGGAGCATGGAAAGATCCGCTTTATCCTTCTTGACGGGATTGGCCATGCCGCCATATACAAAGATGTGACCGATGAAGATCTGGCATCCCTTCTGGCGGATGACCGGAATGACGGAAAGGACGATCAATAAATGAAAAGAAATGTGGCTGGCCTGGTAGGGATTCTTATTCTGATCTGGCTGGACCAGTTTACCAAACACCTGGCAAAGACAATTCTGAAACCGTCAGGACCATTTACCCTGATTCCCGGAGTGCTGGAACTTCAGTATGTGGAAAACCGGGGTGCGGCCTTCGGTATTATGCAGAACCGGCAGTTCTTCTTTATCCTGATGACGATAGTGGTCCTGGCCTGTGTGCTTGTGGCCATGGCAAGACTGCCTGAGAAGACATATTATCTGCCTCTTTTTATCTGCATGACATTTGTCGCGGCCGGGGCTGTCGGCAATCTGATCGACAGGGTGCTCCACCATTACGTGACGGATTTTATCTATTTTTCCCTGATTGATTTTCCTGTTTTCAATGTGGCGGATATCTATGTGACCTGCGCCGCTTTTGCCCTGGTCGTGCTCATGGTGTTCTTCTACAGGGATGAGGACCTGGAGCTGATTCTCAAGGGCAGAGGCAGGAAAAAAGAGACGGAGGACCGATGATGGACCGAACGGGAGAAGAAGAATACATTTTTACCATAACGGAGGATCAGGCGGGCATGCGGGCTGACCGCTTTCTGGCCGGAGAGCTGTCTGACCACACAAGATCCTATATACAGAAACTGATCAGGGAGGGAAGACTTCTGGTAGAAGGCACCCCGGCCAAGGCAAGTTACAGACTCAGGGTGGATGAGCAGGTCAGTCTGCGGATCCCGCCTCTTAAGGAGCTTTCTGTTCTGCCTGAGGAGATGGACCTGGATATTGTATATGAAGACAGGGACATCCTGATCATTAATAAAGGCAAGGATATGGTAGTTCATCCCTGTCCGGGCAGATACTCCGGAACCCTGGTGAACGGCCTTCTGGCCCACTGCGCCGATGAACTCTCAGGAATCAACGGAGTTCTGAGACCGGGTATTGTACACCGGATCGACAAGGATACAACCGGACTGCTGGTGGTCTGTAAAAACGATGCAGCCCACAAAAGCCTGGCGGCCCAGCTGAAAGACCATACCATTACCAGGAGATATAAGGCCATTGTGTGGAACAATTTCAACCTGGAGTCCGGTACTGTGGATTCGCCCATCGGGCGCAGCAGCACGGACCGCAAGAAGATGGCTGCCGGCGTGGCAAAGGGGAGGCGGGCTGTGACCCATTACCGGGTCCTTGACCATCTGGACCGCCGCTTTAACCTGATCGAATGCAGGCTGGAAACCGGAAGAACCCACCAGATCCGGGTTCATATGGCCTCTATTGGCCATCCTCTTCTGGGAGACACGGTCTACGGACCGTCCAGAACGCCCTCGGGGCTGCCCTCCGGTCAGGGCCAGTTTCTCCACGCGGGAACGCTGGGCTTTATCCATCCCGGCACCGGAGACTATGTGGAGTTTCACGCACCCCTTCCTGCCTACTTCGAGGAAACCCTCCGCAGGCTGGGTGCGGATTCGCAATGAAAGGTTGCGATTCTTTCCTGTTCATATTATAATTGGAAAAAGAAAGCAGTTGACAAATTAGAAGTGAAAACTGAATGAATCCGGAGGATTATTATGAATGTTGCAATTATTATAGCAGGCGGCGCAGGACACAGAATGGGGCAGGATATCCCCAAGCAGTTTATCAATGTATATGACAAACCGGTCTTGATCTACACACTGGAAGGATTTCAGAAGCATCCCCAGATCGATGCCATCGAAGTAGTATGTATCGACGGCTGGCATGACATTGTATGGGCGTATGCAAAGCAGTTCAACATCACCAAACTGAAATGGATCGTATCCGGCGGTAACTCCGGACAGGAGTCCATCCGGAACGGCGTTTATAACCTGGAAGGTATCTGCTCAGATGATGACAATATCATCATTCATGACGGAATCCGTCCCCTGGTTGACGAAACAGTCCTTTCCGATATCATTATCAAATGTAACAAATACGGCAATGGCGTAACATCCATGCCCTATAACGAGCAGATCTTTGTGATCGATCCGGAAGATGAAAAGAGCACGACCCAGTATATCCCCAGAGAGACTTTAAGAAGGGTTTCCACACCTCAGGCATACAAGTTCGGAAAGCTTGACTGGGCTTATCATGAGGCATTTGAAAAGGAAATCGGCATCTACGGTTCCTCCTATACCAATACCATGATGGTCGAGCTTGGCGAGAGGCTTTACTTTGCCGCAGGCTCCGACAAGAACATCAAGCTTACTACCAAGGATGACCTGGAAATGTTCAAGGGATATCTCAAGTCCGATAAGGACAACTGGCTCAAATAAGAAAGGAACATAAGACAATGTCATTATATGATAACAAAATGTATCTGGATGATGTGGCATATGTGGCAGGCCTGCCCCTTCCCTGGGACAAGTTTCAGGACGGCTCGGTCCTGATTTCCGGAGCAACGGGACTGGTGGGCAGTTTCCTTGTGGATGTCCTGATGCAGAAGAATACAGAGGGGCTTAACTGCACTGTCTATGCCCTGGGAAGAAATGCCCAGAGGGCGGCAGCCAGATTTACAGGCTGGGAGGGCAATGACCTCCTTCAGTTCATCCCCTATGATGTGACTAAACCCTTTGTAAGAGAAGATCTGGGCAAAGTGGATTATATCCTCCACCTGGCTTCCAATACGCATCCCATGCAGTATTCCACCGACCCCATCGGGACCATCACGACCAACATCATCGGTCTTTACAATATGCTGGACTTTGCGGTAGATCATGAGGCAAAGAGATTCGCATTTGCCTCCTCCAACGAGATCTATGGTGAAAACCGGGGTGACGTGGAGCTCTTTGACGAGGACTACTGCGGCTACATCAACTGTAATACCATGCGGGCAGGATATCCGGAAGGAAAGCGTTGCGGAGAAGCACTCTGCCAGGCTTATAAAGCCCAGAAGGGCCTTGACGTAGTCATCCCCAGACTGACCCGTTCCTACGGTCCCACCATGCTGATGAGCGACACCAAGGCGATCAGCCAGTTCATCAGAAAGGGAATCGCGGGAGAGGATATCATCCTCAAATCTGAAGGAACCCAGTACTACAGCTATACCTATGTGGCTGATGCCGTGAGCGGCCTCCTTACCGTGCTTCTCTGCGGAGAGAACGGAGAGGCTTACAATATCGCGGACGTCGCAAGTGATATCATGCTGAAGGACCTGGCAGCCATCATTGCCGATACTGCAGGTAAGAAAGTTGTTTTTGAACTTCCCGATGCCGTGGAGGCAGCAGGCTATTCCAAGGCAACCAAGGCAAGACTTGACGGAAGCAAGCTTAAGGGCCTGGGCTGGAAACCCAGATATGACATGAAGGGCGGCCTTTCCAGGACCATTGAGATCCTGAAAGCAATCGGATAGGAAAAAGATAAAAGGAATCATGACATTTAAATGTAAGGGCTGCTTTCGGGCAGCCCTTTTGCATAAGGATGCAGAAATCTAAGGATTCGGAAATGGTACGGAGACTGTATGAAGTGGCTGAAAATCACGATTAAAGATGATAAAGAGAATCTCCTGGATGCCCTTCGCAGGCAAGGTCATTTTGTCCGGGCAGACTGCGGAGGCAGGGGAAACTGCGGAAAATGTAAAGTGGAGATTCTTGAGCCGGGGGCAGGTCCGGAAAGAAAAGAAGAGGCTTGCTCATGGCAGCAGGCCTGCAGAGTCCGCGGAAAGGGGACTTATCAGGTCGCTGTTCCGGCTTATACTGAAGATGAAATCCGACCGGCAGTACTTTCTCCTGAAGATACTGCTGATCTTCCCCGGGAACGGACTGCCCTGGCAGTGGACATCGGAACTACAACCATTGCGGCTGCCCTGACAGACACAGACTCAGGGAGAGTCATAAAGACCGCTTCCTGCATGAACAGTCAGAGAAGCTGCGGGGCGGATGTCCTCTCCCGTATAGATGCGGCAAACCGGGGACTGGGAGAAGAACTCAGGAATCTCATGGTGGAAGATCTTGATCTGCTCTGCCGGCAGCTTGGACCGGGGCAGTCTGTCGAGGCGCTTTCCATACCGGTCTTCATCAGTGGCAATACCACCATGGAACACCTGCTTCAGGGTCTTTCCTGCCGGAATCTGGGACACTGGCCCTTCCGGCCGGAGGACATTTCCCTCCACTCCTATAAAAATATGACCATTCTTCCGGGAATCAGTACTTTTGTGGGTGCAGATATCGTCAGTGGGATTGTGGCCTGCGGGATGGATCAGAGAGAGGACATATCGATGCTTCTCGATCTGGGAACCAACGCGGAGATGGTCATCGGCAATAAAGACAGGATTCTTGTGACTTCTGCCGCGGCAGGGCCTGCCTTCGAGGGCGGCAATATCAGCTGCGGCATGGCCGGAATTCCCGGAGCTATTGATACTGTAGAGATCAGAAACGGATGTGCGAGGGTCACGACCATCGATGATGAAAGCCCGGCCGGCATCTGCGGAACAGGCGTCCTGGAGACAGCCTGTGAACTGCTCAGAGCAGGCATAATGGATGAGACGGGATTGCTCGATGAGAAATATTGGGAAACCGGGTTTCCGCTTACTGATAAGATTTTTTTCTCAGTGAAGGATGTCCGGGAAGTACAGCTTGCCAAGTCGGCAA